>JBJTXF010000198.1:0-2091 GCA_046082145.1 Limnohabitans sp.
GTGGTCACGCTGCGCTTGTCCCTTGGCGGCGAAGCCGAAGCCGCCGGCAAATAAGGTTACGCGTGTGGAGTGGTTTGCATGAAGCACAAGGTTAAACATATTCACTTTGTAGGCATAGGTGGTTCAGGGATGAGCGGCATCGCTGAGGTGTTGCTCAATCTTGGCTATACCGTCTCCGGCTCTGATCTGAGCAGCAATGCAGCGAGTCGGCGTCTTGCAGATCTCGGTGCTTGCATACGTATCGGACATTCGCCTGAAAACGTGGAGGGCGCAGATGCGATCGTTACCTCCACCGCAGTACAGCCGAGCAATCCTGAGGTACTCGCCGCGCGTGCGCGTCATATACCTATCGTACCGCGCGCGGTGATGCTTGCTGAGTTGATGCGACTCAAGCGCGGCATTGCGATCGCCGGCACACACGGCAAAACCACCACGACCAGTCTGGTGGCCAGCATTCTGGCTGAGGGCGGTTTGGATCCTACTTTTGTGATTGGTGGCCGGCTTAACAGTGTGGGCGCGAACGCCAAACTGGGCGCGGGCGATTTCATCGTTGCTGAGGCAGATGAATCGGATGCGTCGTTCCTGAATTTGTCTCCTGTCATCGAAGTCATCACCAATATCGATGCCGATCACATGGAGACCTACGACCACAGCTTCGCAAAACTCAAGCAGGCATTTATCGAATTCACGCAGAGGCTGCCCTTTTACGGCGTCGCCATCTTGTGCATTGATGATGCGAATGTACGCGAAATCATGCCTTTCATTTCCAAGATGGTGATGACTTACGGCTTCCATCCTGATGCCAATGTGCGCGCCATCGATGCGCGCGCTGTCAACAGCCATATGGAGTTCACGGTGATTCAAAAAGATTATCCACCACTATCCGTGCGACTCAATCAGCCAGGCATGCACAATGTCCAGAATGCTTGTGCGGCGATTGCGATCGCGCGTGAACTTGATGTTGCTGATGCACACATACAAAAAGCGCTGCAGGAATTCACGGGTGTCGGTCGACGCTTCACCAAATACGGCGAGCTGCCTCTGCCGTCCGGTGGCAGCTTCTCATTGGTCGATGACTACGGTCATCACCCGGTAGAAACGGCGGCAACGATTGCAGCAGCGCGCGGTGCGTTTCCGGGTCAGCGGCTGGTACTCGCGTTTTAGCCGCACCGCTACACACGCACGCGTGATTTGTTCGAAGATTTTGTCAAAGTACTTTCCAGTGTGGATGTGCTGGTGCTGGCCGATGTGTACCCGGCGGGCGAACAACCCATCCCCGCCGCAGATGGTCGCTCGCTGGCCCATGCGCTGCGAGTGGTCGGCAAAACCGAGCTGGTGTTTGTTGAAGATATCGCCGAGATGCCAGAAACGCTACTCAAGATGGCCAACGACGGGGACATCGTGGTGACTATGGGTGCGGGTTCGATTGCGAATGTACCCGCACAGCTGCAACAATTGACGGCACAGGTGTCGGCATGACTGCATCACTGAACAAAGAATTTGGCAAGGTGGGTGTTTTACTCGGTGGCCGCTCGGCCGAGCGTGAGATCTCGCTCATGTCAGGCATGGGTGTACTCAAAGCACTGCAATCGCAGGGTATTGATGCGTATCCCTTCGATCCAGCGCAACGCTCGCTCGCTGAACTCGCCGCCGAAAAATTTGATCGTGTATTCATCGCACTTCATGGCCGCTATGGAGAAGACGGCACTATGCAGGGTGCGCTTGAGCAGCTCGGTATCCCCTACACTGGACCGGGCGTGCTGGCGTCAGCGATTGCGATGGACAAGGCAATGACCAAGCGCGTGTGGCTGCACAACGGTCTGCCCACACCGGACTTTGTCATGCTCGCAGCCGACAGTGACTGGAATGCGGTCGCAAAACGCCTCGGATTACCCCTGATCGTTAAACCCGCTCACGAAGGTTCAACGCTGGGACTGACCAAAGTCATCACGGCCGATATGCTGCCCGAAGCGTATGCACAAGCTGCGAAATTCGACAAGGCCGTGATGGCAGAAGCTTTCATCAGTGGCATGGAGCTGACGTGTCCGCTACTCGGTGCCGGTGAAAACGTGCGTGCACTGCCCGTGGTGC
>JBJTXF010000199.1:0-2212 GCA_046082145.1 Limnohabitans sp.
GTTGCCCCAAGCGGCATGCAAATCCATCACATGGCCATGCAACACCGCATGGGCAGCCAGTGGCATGGAACAACTGCCTCCCATGGCTCGGCTGACCGCTCGCTCAGCCGCCACCGCCAACCATGTGGTTTGGTGCGCAAGCGGTTGCAGCACGCTGCGCACATCGTCACGCGCGGCGCGAATTTCAATACCCAAAGCACCTTGACCAGCGGCAGGCAACATGTCTTTGGTGTCAAAAATATGCCGAATGCGTTCACCCAACCCCAAGCGCTTTAGACCCGCAGCAGCCAACACGACACCCGCGTATTGACCTTCATCAAGTTTGCGCAACCGGGTGTCCAAATTGCCACGCAATGGCTCAATTTGCAAATCGGGGCGCAAATGGCGCAACAACACCGTGCGACGCAAACTCGATGTGCCTACCACTGCACCGATGGGTAACGCTTGCAAGTTGGCGTAATGCGGTGAAACCCAAGCGTCTCTGGGATCTTCGCGTTCCATGACACAGGCCAGTTCAAAACCTTCCGGCATGTCCATGGGCACGTCTTTCAGAGAGTGCACCGCCAAATCGGCGCGCCCTTCTTGCAAAGCCACTTCGAGTTCTTTGACAAACAAACCTTTGCCGCCCACTTTGCTCAATGAGCGGTCAAGGATTTGGTCACCTTGGGTGGTCATACCCAAAATATCAACGCGGCATCCCTGGTGGGTGAGCAAATCTTGAAGGTGGTGTGCTTGCCATAAGGCCAAGCGACTTTCGCGCGTCGCAATCGTGAGATGTGGTGTGCTCAAAACAAGTGACCAAAGGCCGTCTACTGATGGGTCTTGTCGATGCTAGCATGCACGCATCTCGTGGTTTTTCCTCTATAACCTGAAGATTTTGCACATGACTCCCAAGCCCCAACGTTCGACCTCACGCAAATCTTCCTCCCCTGCTTTATCCACTCACGAAAGACCGTTGGTTGACGACATCCGTTGGCTTGGCCGCCTGTTGGGCGACATCATCCGCGAACAAGAAGGCGACAAAGCCTTTGCATTGGTGGAACAAATTCGCCGTTTGTCCGTGGCTTTTCGACGCGATGCGGACACCCAAGCCGGTACCGCATTGAAAAAACTTTTGGCCTCGCTCAGCAGCGACCAAGCCGTCAGTGTCATTCGTGCCTTCACCTATTTCAGCCATTTGGCCAACCTGGCCGAAGACCAACACCATATTCGCCGCCAACAAGCACACGACCGCGCCGGTGATGTTCACCCGGGCAGTCTGGCCTCATCTTTGGGCAAACTCAAAGCCGCCGGGGTCAGCGCGAAAGCCATTCGCCAAGCGTTGGAACATGCCCATATTTCTCCGGTGCTGACAGCCCACCCCACTGAGGTGCAACGCAAAAGTATTTTGGATGCGGAACGCGGTATCGCTGCATGCTTGCAAGCCCGCGACGACATCGTTTCGCGTGGCCAAGACGCGACCAGTGCGCGCCAACTGGCGCAACTCGACCACTTGGTGCGCGCCCGCGTTTTGCAACTGTGGCAAACGCGCTTGCTGCGGTTCACCAAATTGACCGTGGCCGACGAAATTGAAAACGCCATGGGCTATTACGAGTCCACTTTTCTGGCCGAAATTCCACGGCTCTATGCCGACTTGGAAAACGAACTCGGCGGCACGCCGATTGCATCGTTTTTTCGCATGGGCCAATGGATGGGTGGCGACCGCGACGGCAACCCGAATGTCAATGCAGACACGCTTGACTTGGCCATGAAACGCCAATCCGAAGTGGTCTTGCGACATTACCTGACCGAGGTGCATTGGTTAGGCAGTGAATTGTCAACCTCGGCCATGTTGGTGGGTGTGCCCAAAGCATTGCAAACGCTGGCCGATTCTTCGCCAGACACCAATGCACACCGCCAGGACGAACCGTATCGACGCAGTCTGACATTCATGTATGCACGATTGGCCGCCAGCTTGCTGCACCTGACAGGCAAAGAAGCCGCACGCCACGCCTTGCCTCCCCAACAACCCTATCCCGATGCCGATGCGTTTTTACAAGACTTGCAAACCCTCAATAACGCCTTGAGCGAACAACACGCACAAGCTTTGGCCTTGCCGCGTTTGCGGCCTTTGATGCGCGCGGTACAGGTATTTGGGTTTCATTTGGCGACGGTCGATTTGCGACAAAGTTCAGACCAGCATAAATTGGTGGTGGCTGAGTTGCTCAAGGCG
>JBJTXF010000200.1:0-7033 GCA_046082145.1 Limnohabitans sp.
CATGAATGGAATTTGGATTTTCCCCACACCATGTTGCGCGCCAAAGCCATCAAGTTTCAAAAGGGCGACGTGTCTGCGGGGGAAAAATTTCTGGCCTCAACCGACACGCACGGACAGTTCGCGGGCATTCCCATCGTGGTGCAAGCGGTCAATGCGATCAACAAAACCCCGGTGGCACGTTCGGTCATGGAGTCCGCATTGGGTGTGGACAAAGACGCATGGTTACCCGAATTGGCCAACAAAAAATTCAGATCATCTGCCCCCCAAGCCAAAGCCAAAACAGTGGTCAATGGCGAAAAAACGCCCGGCAAAGTGGTGATTTATGCCACCTGCTACATCAACTACAACGAACCCGGCATTGGCATGGACTTGCTCAAGATCCTGGACCACAACGACATCCCTTATGAACTGGTGTCGAAAGAAAAATGCTGTGGCATGCCCAAACTGGAATTGGGTGATTTGCAGTCGGTTGATGCCAACAAAAAAATCAACATACCCATCTTGGCCCAATACGCCCGCGATGGTTATGCCATTTTGAGTGCGGTGCCATCATGCACCTTGATGTTCAAACAAGAGTTGCCGCTCATGTATCCTGATGACTCGGAAACACAATTGGTCAAAGAGCATATGTGGGATCCGTTTGAATATCTGATGGCGCGCAAACGCGATGGTTTGTTGAAAACCGAATTCACGGAATCCTTGGGCAATGTCAGCTACCAGATCCCTTGCCATGGACGCGTGCAAAACATTGGCAAGAAAACCGAAGAAATGCTCAAGTTGATTCCCGACACCACCATCAACACCGTCGAGCGTTGTTCGGGTCATGCAGGTACCTATGGTGTGAAAAAAGCCACGCATGCTTACGCCATGAAAATTGGCAAGCCTGTGGTCAAAGCCATGGCCACCATGAAAGACGGTAGCAAACCCGACTTCATCAGTTCCGATTGCCCTTTGGGAGGTCACCACATCGCGCAAGGGTTTGAGGCCAGCGGACAAGCCGTGCCCGAATTGCAGCACCCCATCAGCCTGGTGGCCAAAGCGTATGGCTTGAAAAATTAACCCATCAAGACCCCATCCATTGATGTTTGAATGAAAGAAACCATGATGCAACTGACCGGAAACATTACCCCCGACAGTCTGATGAGCCTGGAGGCTTACAGCAAATTTCGCAAGACCCACAAGGCTGAAGTGTTGGCGCATCGCCAATTGCGCACGGTGCACTTGGGCGATCACATCACGTTGCAATTTGAAAGCGAAACCACCATTCGCTACCAAATACAAGAGATGCTGCGCATCGAAAAAATCTATGAAGAAGAAGGTATCCAACAAGAAATTGATGCGTATGCGCCCTTGGTGCCTGACGGTAGCAACTGGAAAGCAACCATGCTGATTGAATACCCCGATGTGAACGAACGCAAACGTGAACTCGCTCGCCTAATCGGCGTGGAAGACCGCATGTTCATCGAAGTCGAAGGACATACACGTGTTTACGCCATAGCTGATGAAGACCTTGACCGCGAAAACGATGAAAAAAACTCGGCGGTGCATTTTGTGCGGTTTGAATTTTCTGCTGCCACCAAAGCAGCGATTCAAGCCGGCGCTACAGTGAAACTGGGCTGCGACCACACCAATTACCCAGCACACACGCACATTTCGGCCGAAACGCTTGCCTCACTGGCCGGGGATTTGAAATAATCCTTGGATGCTTTTTTTACTATCGCCCGCCAAGTCCCTTGACTACGAAACCGAGCTGCCACCGGTTCAGGCCACCGAGCCGCTTTTTGTGGCGCGCTCTGCCGAGTTGATCGGTACGCTGAAAAAAAAATCGACCAAGCAAATTGCCGAGTTGATGGCATTGAGTGAATCACTGGCCACACTCAATGTGCAGCGTTACCAAAACTGGACACCGGTTTTCAGCGAACACAATGCGCGGCCTGCGTTATTGGCCTTTAACGGGGATGTGTACGAAGGCTTGGATGCGAAAAGCCTCACGCCCTCACAACTGGAATGGGCGCAATCACATATCGCTATCCTCAGCGGTTTGTATGGCGTTCTCAGACCACTGGATGGGATGCAGCCTTACCGTTTGGAGATGGGCACAGCCCTCAAGCATGGCAAAACCCACAACCTCTACCAATTTTGGGGAACACAAATCGCCGAGCACCTCAACCAACAACTGGCGACAGACAAAGACCCTCTCATTGTGAATTTGGCGTCTCAAGAATATTTCAAAGCGGTTGATAAACGCACTTTGAAAGCCCGTGTGGTGGATTGCGTTTTCCAGGAGCGCAAGAACGGGGACTACAAGATCATCAGCTTCTTTGCGAAACGCGCACGCGGTTTGATGGCCAGATACGCTATTCAA
The DNA here is from genome assembly GCA_046082145.1 of Limnohabitans sp. GTDB lineage: Bacteria > Pseudomonadota > Gammaproteobacteria > Burkholderiales > Burkholderiaceae_C > Limnohabitans. Next base: position 2,366 of record JBJTXF010000200.1, read on the forward strand.
AAGCAGGCCAAAACACCCAAGTCGCTGCAAGCATTTAACGCCGAAGGCTACGCTTACGCCGCCTATGCATCTGACGACCACACACTGGTGTTTCGACGCGACAGCCAACACTGAAGAAGCTCATGCAAATTTACGTCAACAATATTCGTCTACAAGTTGAAGACACGGGTGAACGAGACCGGCCTGCGGTTTTGTTGATAGCGGGCATGTCTATGCAATTGATTGTGTGGCCGGACGTCTTGTTGCGTACCTTGCACCAAGCCGGTTTTAGAGTGGTGCGTTTTGACAACCGGGACAATGGTTTGTCTGAATCGTTGGATTCCCTGGGAACGCCCAACTTACTGTGGTTCATGCTGCAACAAAAGTTGGGTTTGTCTCCTAAGCCCCCTTACAGCCTGACAGACATGTCGCAAGACGCATTGGGCGTGATGGACCATTTGCAATTACAACAAGCGCATTTGGTGGGCGTCAGCATGGGCGGCATGATTGCACAACGCCTGGCCATCGCTGTTCCTCAGCGCGTATGGAGTTTGACCAGCATCATGAGCAGCAGCGGTGCCAAGGGGTTGCCAGGCCCCACACCTGCCATGCGCCGCGTATTGATGACACCGCCAGCTGCGCCCGGCAGTGCGGCAGCGCGCGCGCATGCCTTGCGGTTTGTCAAAGCCTTAGCGGGTCCCGGGTTTGTGCATCCTCTTGGCTCACAAGAGCAATTGGTCGATGATTCATTGCAACGCAGTAACCGGCCTGCTGGCAGTTACAGACAAATGTTGGCGGCCATGGCGGATCGCGATCGTTGCCATTTATTAGCACGCATCAAAGCCCCGACATTGGTGATTCATGGCACAGCTGACCCGCTTATTCCCTATGCATGCGCCCAGGACACAGCAGCACGCATACCGGGCGCGAAACTGTTTGGCATTGAAGACATGGGACACGATTTTCCACCCGATGCCATGGTTCAGTTGACCAACCGCTTACTGCCTTTTTTACAAGCCCATACCCCTTTATGAATTCGCCGCACCAATCCTTGCTGGGCAAAACCGTTGGCTATGCCGATCAATACGACGCCAGCTTGCTCTATCCATTGCCACGCGCTGCACAGCGCGCAGAAATTGGTATCGTCGCTCAGCCGACATTTTTGGGTGCGGATGTATGGACCGCCTACGAACTCAGTTGGCTCAACCTGCGCGGCAAACCTCAAGTGGCCATGGCGCGATTCATAGTGCCTTGTGAAAGCTCTCACCTGGTCGAGAGCAAATCGCTCAAACTCTATCTGAACAGTTTGAATAACACGCGTTTTGCGTCAGCAGACGACGTGAAAAAAACCTTGCAACACGATCTGAGCGCCGCGGTGTGGCAGGGTGGTGTGGTGAAGTCTTCAGTGGGTGTCCAATTGATCATGCCTGAACAATTTGGCAGCGAAAAAATCGAAGAACTGCAAGGCGTGAATCTGGATCGACTGGATTTGGAATGCACCCATTACCAGCCTGCTCCCGAATTGCTAAGCGCCACCCAAGGCGAGCAACCCGTGACTGAAACGCTGATCAGCCATTTGCTCAAAAGCAATTGTTTGGTGACCGGGCAACCCGACTGGGGCAGTGTCAGCATCAGTTACAGCGGCCCACAAATCGAGCAAGCCGGTTTGTTGCAATACATCGTGAGTTTTCGCAACCACAATGAGTTTCACGAGCATTGCGTCGAGCGCATATACATGGACGTCATGCAGCGTTGCCAACCGACCAAATTGTGTGTTCAAGCGCGTTACACCCGCCGGGGTGGGGTGGATATCAACCCTTGGCGCAGCAGTCACCCGCAGGCCATGCCGCCGCAAATACGTACTGCCAGGCAATGAGGATCACGCCAAGTCTTTGAAACTCTTCAAAGGTGCGAGTTCGGGAAACACCGCAGTGGTTTTCTGCTGAAACGCGCGGATGGCTACTTTCACATGGGCGTTGCTCCAGATGCCACTTTGCAGCCAACCCATTTGCTTGAGTGCATCGTCTACGCTGTGGTCTCTTGCATAGTGCAAAGCCTGTTTGGTTCCCCACACAGCCACGGGCGGTTTGGCGGCGATCTCTTTGGCGGCTTGCATGGCGGCGGCCAAAGCTGAGGCTGCGTCAGGTAACACCTCGTTCAACAACCCATATTGCAGCGCCTGTTCAGCACCCATGCGGCGACCCGTGTAGGCCAATGCTTTGACCACCGCCATGGGCATGAGTTTGGGCAAACGCTGCAAGGTGCCGACATCGGCCACCATGCCAATGTTGATTTCCTGGATGCAGAAGAAGGTATCGGCACTGGCATAGCGCAAACATGCTGCGGTCACCATGTCCACCGCACCACCGATGCATCCGCCTTGGATGGCTACCAGCACGGGGATGCGCAAGTTTTCCAAGCGCGTGAAGGTGGCTTGTAATCCAGCGAGCATGTCGGCAATGGCCGCACGCCCTTCGGCGCTTTGGTCATCCATGCTGACCGACGCACCAAATACGTCCAGGGACATGCCTGCACTGAAATGTTTGCCTGAGCTGCTGATGACCAATACGCGTGCTTGATTGCCTTCGTGGAGTTGTTGTAAGGTGTTGTCAAGCTCACGCCAGAAGCTCATGTCTAAGGTGTTCATGCGATCAGGACGGTTCATCACCAAGTGGGCGATATGTTGATCAATGCTCAGTTCAAAACAGGTCAGCTTGCTCATACAGTGAATCTTTGGAAGGATGGGGTTCTTGCGCGGTAAAAGCCGAGGATAAGCTTTTTTCTGAGGAAGGTGTAGGCAAGGGTGCATCCACTGCTTTGACCAACGACCCCACGCGAACCCCCAACAAACGGATGCGGCGTTTGAATTCGATGCGTTTCAAACATTGTCCGGCGGCTTGTCTGATAGTCAAGGGATCTGCGGTGTAAAACGTCAGTGTGTTGTCGCGGGTCACGCTTTGAAAATTGTCGAACCGCAATTTGATACCAATGGTTTTTCCCACATAGCCTTTTCGCTGTAGATCGGCAGCAACTTGCTGACACAGACGTGTGAAGATGTCGCCCAAAGCTGCACGGTCGTGCTGCACATGCAGATCTTTTTCAAAGGTGGTTTCCCGGCTCATGGAAACCGGTTGCGATTCGGTGACCACGGGACGGTCGTCCAGACCGTGGGCCGCATCGAACAGCCAAGCGCCATAGCTTTTACCGAAATGCGCGGTCAGCCAATCGCGTTCACACGCCGCCAACTCGCCAATGGTGTGTATGCCATGGGCTTTCAATTTGGACTCAGCTTTGGGGCCAATGCCATTGATTTTTCGACAAGCCAATGGCCAGATTTTCTCTGCAATGTCATCTTCATTAAGAATGGAAATGCCATTGGGTTTGTCCATTTCGCTGGCCATTTTTGCAAGCAATTTATTGGGCGCTACACCGATGGAACAAGTCAAACCGGTCGCATCGGTGATGCATTTTTGAATCAATCGTGCGAGCACACGACCGCCCTCACGTTGGCCGCCGGGCATATCGGTGAAGTCGATGTAAATCTCATCAACTCCCCGGTCTTCCACCACAGGCGCGATGTCGCGAACAATGGCTTTGAATAGCCGCGAACAGTGGCGGTATTGATCAAAATCAACCGGCAGCAAAATCGCTTGCGGACACATTTGCGCGGCTTTCATCACGCCCATGGCTGACCCCACGCCAAAGGCTCGCGCCGCATAGGTGGCGGTGGTGATCACACCCCGACCGATGTAGCCTGAAATACGAGGAAACACATCGAGGGGAATTTCTGACAAATGTTCGATGTCCCATTCGCGTTCGGGATACCGCTGACGCACTTGCGCCAACAAATCGTCTTCGCGCCTGCGTCCGCCACCGATGACCACGGGTATGCCTTTGAGCTGGGGATAGCGCAATAACTCGACCGATGCATAAAAAGCATCCATGTCCAAGTGCGCGATACGGCGCATCAAGGCAGGCGTATTCGCCACCATGGTGTGTCAGTGAGACGCAAAAAAACCGGACGGTCGGGTCCGGTTTGAAAAGAAAGGGTCGCCAACATCATGCCGTTGGATACGTTCCTGGCAACAGCACACGGTGGTCGATTTGATGGATATCGGTGTGACCACATAAGGCCATGCTGATATCGAGTTCTTTGTGGATGATTTGCAAAGCCTTGGTCACTCCCGCTTCGCCCATCGCACCCAAACCATACAACATGGCCCGCCCGATGTAAGTGCCTTGCGCGCCCAAAGCGCGAGCCTTCAACACATCTTGGCCACTGCGCACGCCGCCATCCATGTGCACTTCGATGTTTTTGCCGACCGCTTGCACCACACCTGGCAAGGCGTTGATGCTGGACTCTGCACCGTCAAGTTGACGCCCGCCATGGTTGGACACAATCAGTGCGTCAGCGCCGCTTTGAACAGCTAAACGCGCATCCTCGGGGTCTTGAATACCTTTCAAAATGAGTTTGCCACCCCAGCGTTTTTTCACCCATTCCACATCGTTCCAATTGAGTGTGGGATCAAACTGGCCATTGGTCCATTCACCCAGTGAACTCATGTCGTTGATGCCTTGGACGTGGCCAAAAATATTGCCAAATTTTCTTCGCGGCGTGCCCAACATGTTCAGACACCAGCGGGGCTTGGTGGCCAAGTCCAGCAAATTGATCAACGTGGGTTTGGGTGG
>JBJTXF010000201.1:0-2188 GCA_046082145.1 Limnohabitans sp.
CCACATGCTGGTTTTAGAAGTCAGATCCATGCCCTCAAATTCAGGAGTAATTAAGGTATTTACAAAAAAGTTGTACAGCTTTGGCCCATCCATGCGTATATACAAATGGTCGCCAATTGAAGTGATTTCAACTTTGACCGAGGCTGGGTCGATGGTGATTTTGTCCAGTTCAGGAAAACTACCCTGTACGTCACAAGTCAAGGTGTAGCCCCAAGCCGATTGGCAAAGGCAGGCCATACACCATACCACCGTGTGAGTCCAAGACCGGCGCCAGCGCGCCGAAAAACTGTGCTTTATCAACAAAACCATGACAGCCTTTCAATGGACTGATCATCGCATGCCGCGACATGCAAATGGCCAGAACTTGCCCAAGCCATTGGCGACCAGTTGGTTATTATTCGGCAACCATTGAGGACTTTTCTTGCAAGGGGGTAAGGCATGGTGATAAATCAAACAAGCGGGCTCCGTGGTCCATGGTTGGTGGTAGTGGCTGTTGGCATTTGGCCTTGGGCGGCGGGGGCATTTGACGTTGGCAAGATGGAAGATTTCAAAACCACCAACGTTTGCAAATACTGCGATCTGACCGACGCTCCATTGGGCGGAAGAGATATGCGTGGGGCCGATTTTCAAAATGCTAACCTTTCTGGCGCGGTTTTCACCAAGGCCAACCTGAGTGAGCGCCCTATGGAAAAGCGTACCCTGGTGACCAATTTTGAAGATGCCAATTTGCGTCGCGCCGATTTCAGCGGTGCCAATTTGCACATGGCCAACTTCACCAGTGCGTATTTGAGGGAGACCAATTTATCGGGTGCTGACCTGGCAGAGGCGGTGCTGACAAATGCCAATCTCAAAGGCGCGCTACTGGCAGGCGCAAATTTAAAAGGCGCCAAAACAGATGGTGCCAAATGGGATGAAGCCAAATTTTGCAAAACCATCATGCCGGATGGCTCACTGAATGACAGCGGTTGTTGATTGCCTTAGTACTAGTTCATGCAGGTGTGCTGATTTGCTTTGGCCTCAATTTGTTTCAAGCGAATCAACGGTTCTGTGATCAGCGCTAAGGGTGATCATTCAGTGACTTTCCTCAGCTGGCATCGTTGCTTCACGTAACTTAACAGGCTTGCTTCGCGTTTTGCGAAAGCGAATATTGAGCAATTCAACGCTGAATGAAAATGCCATGGCAAAGTAAACATAGCCTTTGGGCACGTGGTGACCAAACCCTTCGGCAACCAAGACCACGCCTACTACCACCAAAAAACTCAATGCCAACATTTTGATTGAAGGATGTGTTTCCACAAATTCTCCAATAGTGCGAGCAAAAAGCATCATCATTCCCAAAGATATGACCACAGCCGCAATCATGATGCGTACATCTTCCACCATGCCTACCGCGGTGATGATGGAGTCGAGAGAAAAAACAAGATCAATCACGATGATTTGTGCAATGGTCGCTAGTACGTTGACTTTGACTTTGACACCGGTTGTTGGATCTGTTTCATCGCCTTCGAGGGATTGGTGTATTTCACCGGTGCTTTTCCAAATCAAAAACAAGCCGCCCACCAACAGTATCAAATCTCGACCAGAAAATGGCTGACCCAGAACCGTAAACAAAGGTTCTACCAAGCCAATGATGTAAGACAACAGCAATAACAATGCAATCCGCAAAAACATCGCCATAAACAAACCTATGCGACGCGCCATTTCCTGCTTGGCTTTAGGCAATTTGCTCACCAAGATGGAAATGAAAATGATGTTGTCGATGCCGAGCACCAGCTCAAGCAATGTCAACGTGGCCAGAGCCATCCACATTTCGGGGTTGGTTAACAAATCCATGTAGTGTTTATCTCGTCGAAAAAAAAGAAGAATGTAGCTGATGCTTTGATGTCACTTGTTGTGACATGTCAAACGCCCAAAGCAGCATGGCGCTTTATGCGAACGCATCGGTATCTTAGCCAGGTATTGCGTATCAACTGGTAGGTCAACCAAATGAACCAACCTGAAAAAACAATATCGCTGAGGAAATGTCCACCCTGCATGACACGGGTAGCGCCTATCAATGCCCCCGCTGTCATTCCAGTCCACAACCAACGTTGTCGCAGCCGACGGCCGCGCCACATGCCCCAGGCCATCCATACAAAGCCTCCGGCAGCATGGCCGCTGACAAAGGAACAGTTTTCATCACACAAAG
>JBJTXF010000202.1:0-12080 GCA_046082145.1 Limnohabitans sp.
CCCGACCTTTGAGCACCTGCTGGTGCACTTTGTCAAATTCGCGGCGCAACGACACAAAGGCAGCGCCACTGAAAATCGAATGCAATTCAGCGCGCAATTGTGTTTTCCAACTGGCGCGCAATTCATGGGTCTGTAAGGGCAACAAAAAACGGTCCATGTCAGACAACCATGATTCCCACATGCCACGCACACTGGCGATCAAAGCCAGTGCTTGATCGACACGTTCTTGCAGCAATTCGGGCGATGGCCTGTCGAGTTCATCATCAGCCGCCGCCATGGGTAATTGGCCACTGGTCAACAGTGTTGTCAATGCATCGCAAAGTGAGATTTTGTTACGCAAAGACAGTTCGATATTGATTCGTTCAATGCCATCGGTGTATTCGGCCATGCGTGGCAGAGGAATCACCACGTCTTCATTGATCTTGAACGCATTGGTGTGTCGACTGATGGCAGCCGTGCGTTTGCGGTCGAGCCAGAATTTTTTGCGCGCCTCGGAACTGACGGCGACAAAACCTTCGCCGTTGCGGGCGTTGGCCAAGCGCACCACTTCAGAGGTGACACGTGCTACATCATCTGCATCATCACCGGCGATATCCCCAAACAGCACCATTTTGGGCAAGCCACCGCGCTTGGATTTGGTGGTGTAGCCCACCGCTTTCAAATACCGACTGTCCAAGTGCTCTAAGCCAGCGAGCAAGGTGCCGGTTTGCTTGGCCACCTCAAACATATAGTCTTTGATTTCAACAATGCTGGGAACCGCTTGATGGGCCGGGCCGAAAAACTCCAAACAAACGGTGCGCGCGTGGCTGGGCATACGGTGCAATATCCAGCGCGCACTGGTGATCAAACCGTCACAGCCCTCTTTTTGCACACCCGGCAAACCACTTAAAAATTTATCGGTGACGTCTTTACCAAGCCCGGCTTTGCGAAAACGGCTGCCCGGTATGTCGAGTCTCTCGGTTCGCAAGGGCGTGACGCCGTCGGCTTCGAAATAACGCAATTCAAAACTGGCGACCTCGGCATCGTGGATCTTGCCCAAGTTGTGGTTGAGTCGAACCACTTCAAGCCACAATGCGTCTGGCGTGACCATGCGCCAACTGGCCAAGTTGTCCAAGGCGGTGCCCCACAGCACGGCTTTTTTACCACCGGCGTTCATGGCGATATTGCCGCCTATGCACGAGGCTTCGGCAGACGTGGGGTCCACGGCAAACACCCATCCAGCGGCTTCGGCAGCATCGGCCACGCGTTGCGTCACGACACCGGCCTCGGTCCACAAGGTGGGGGTGGCGTGTTGCAAGCCCGGCAACTGAAGCGTTTCGACCGCACGCATGGCCGTCAGCTTTTCGGTGTTGATGACCACGCTTTGCCATGTCAACGGAATGGCGCCGCCGGTGTAGCCCGTACCGCCACCGCGCGGCACGATGGTCAAACCCAGCTCAATACAGGCTTTGACCAACAGCGCCATGTCAGCTTCGCTATCTGGGGTCAAGACCAAAAAAGGGTATTCGACACGCCAGTCAGTGGCATCGGTGACATGCGAGACGCGGCTCATGGCATCACATTTGATGTTGTCGACTGCGGTGAATTTGCGCAACACTTTGAGCGCTTTTTTTCGCAGCATGTGCTGTTGCTTGAATTGCTCTGCGAATTGCTCTACGGCATCCTGCGCCGCATCCAACAAACGGCCCACCAATGCATCCTTTTCGCTGTCTGCTTGGTCATGTTTTTGGCGTCTGGCCTGCACATCGTCCAAGCGATGGCGCAAGGCTTCAACCAGCAAACGCCTGCGCGACGGGTTGTCCAGCAAATCGTCTTGCAAATAAGGATTGCGTTGCACCACCCAAATATCGCCAAGCACCTCAAACAACATACGGGCGGAACGGCCGGTGCGCCGCTCAGAACGCAGAGTTTGCAGCAGTGTCCATGCGGTTTCACCCAGCAAACGAATGACAATTTCGCGGTCTGAAAACGAGGTGTAGTTGTAAGGGATTTCCCGCAAACGATGGCCGCTGTCCACCGAATTCATCCATCGTTCAAAAAGAGCAGGTGCATTCATAAAATTGGCGCGAATGTTAACCCAGCGCCCTGCGGCACTAAGCTCAAAGGGTTAACAACCACTGAGTGCTGGCACAGACCAACACCATGGCCGCATAGGTCACCACCTTGCCATCGTTGCCAAACCACAGCAGGCCCAACAACAAAACACACACACCAATGATGCTGTTGACAAAGAATTGTCTGCGCCATGAACGCCATCGGGGGTAATGGCCCTGCAATAAAGGGCTGACCAAGGCCACCCATGCCGCGACCGCGAAGGCCGGGGCCACAAAGTTCAACAGATGAAGCAGAAGCGACATGACATCCATAAGCTGAAATTTTATAATCAGGCATATGTCTGTTTGGGCGCTCGGTCTCAACCACACCACCGCACCACTCGATTTGCGGGGTCGCTTCGCCTTTGCCATCGAACAAATGGGGCCCGTTTTGAATGGTTTAAGACATTCGGTGGGTCATCAAACCGAAGCGGCCATTCTCTCCACCTGCAATCGCACCGAAATTTATTGTGCCTCCGATGAAATTCTCATGCCCAACACCATGGCTTGGTTGGCGGAATCTGGTGGTGTCAGTCCAGACAGCTTGCACCAACACATTTACTCCTTGGTCGACGAGCAAGCTGCACGTCATGCCTTTCGCGTGGCCAGTGGTTTGGATTCCATGGTGTTGGGTGAACCACAAATCCTCGGCCAAATGAAAGACGCGGTGCGCGCCGCGCGCGAGGTCGGTGCGCTGGGATCCACCTTGCACCAAATGTTCCAGCGTTCGTTCGCGGTTGCCAAGCAAGTACGCAGCACCACCGAAATCGGTGCCCACAGCATCAGCATGTCGGCCGCCTCGGTGCGTCTGGCCGGTCAACTGTTTGAAGATCTGAGCAAAATCCATGTGCTGTTTGTGGGTGCGGGTGAAATGATCGAGTTGTGCGCCACGCATTTCGCTGCCAAAAACCCTCTTAGCTTGACCGTGGCCAACCGCACCATGGAACGCGGTGAAGTTTTGGCTCGGCAGTTCAACGCGGGCGTCATGCGCTTGGCCGATTTGCCCGACCGCTTGCATGAATTCGATGCGGTCATCAGCTGTACCGCCAGCACCTTGCCTTTGATCGGCTTGGGAGCAGTCGAACGCGCGCTGAAAAAAAGGCGTCACAGCCCGATGTTCATGGTCGATTTGGCCGTGCCGCGTGACATCGAACCCGAAGTGAAGTCCTTGCGGGATGTGTACCTCTACACCGTGGACGATTTGTCGCAAGTGGTGCAAACCGGTCAAGCCAGCCGCCAAGCGGCGGTGGCCGAGGCCGAAGTCATCATCGATGCAGGCGTGCAAAGTTTTGTGCATTGGCTGGACCAGCGCTCGGATGTGCCTTTGATCCAGCAACTCAACCAGCAAGCCGAGGCTTGGCGTTCCAACGAATTGGCCCGTGCCCAAAAATTGTTGGCCAAAGGGGAATCGGTTGAATCGGTGATGGAAACCTTAGCCAAAAGCCTCACACAAAAAATGCTGCACGGTGCCATGGCAGAACTGCACGCCGACGATGCACAAGCCAGGCAGTTGGCGCGTCAAGCCATCGAGCAATTCTTTTTACGCCCTGGCCGTTAGCTGAAGGCGCCGCCATGAAGCCGTTTATGCGCGCTCAGCTCGAGCGCAGTTCGCAGCGCTTGTCCGAGTTGGACTTTTTGCTCTCGCGCCAAGATATCATGCAAGACATGACCCAGTTCAGGGCTGTGTCGCGCGAGCACGCCGAAGTTTCTGCGTTGGTCTCTCCCTATCAACAATGGTTGCAACTGACGCGAGACATCGAAGCAGCGCAAAGCATGTTGCATGACAGTGACCCCGATGTGCAACTGATGGCGCAAGAGGAAATGGCTTCTGCCGCATTTCAGACCGAGGCTTTGTTGGCGCAGTTGCAGCGCATGTTGTTGCCCAAAGACCCCGATGATGCGCGCAATGCATTTTTGGAAATACGTGCAGGCACGGGTGGCGACGAATCCACCCTGTTCGCTGGCGATTTGCTTCGCATGTACAGCCGCTTTTGCAGCGAGCGGGGCTGGCGTGTTGAGGTGATGAGCGAGTCCCCCAGCGAATTGGGTGGCTACAAAGAAGTGGTGATTCGCATCGAGGGCAGTGGTGTCTACGGCTGTTTGAAGTTCGAATCCGGTGGCCACCGCGTGCAGCGCGTGCCTGTCACCGAAACCCAAGGGCGGATTCACACCAGCGCTTGCACTGTAGCGGTGTTGGCCGAGCCTGACGAAGCCCAAGCGGTCACGATCAACCCCACCGATTTGCGCATTGACACCTTTCGCGCCAGCGGAGCGGGTGGCCAACATATCAACAAAACCGACTCTGCGGTGCGCATCACGCACTTGCCCACCGGGATCGTCGCCGAATGCCAAGACGGACGCAGCCAACACAGCAACAAAGCGCAAGCCCTGCGTGTCTTGACCGCTCGCATTCAAGAAAAAGAACGCAGCGAACGTGCCGCCAAAGACGCAGCCGAACGCAAAAGTCTGATCGGCAGCGGCGACCGCTCGGACCGTATTCGTACCTACAACTTTCCCCAAGGCCGATTCACAGATCACCGTATCAACCTGACCTTGTACAAATTGCTTTCGATCATGGAAGGCGATCTGGGCGATGTGGTCGACGCATTGCAAGCGTATGAGTCAGCACAACAACTCGCTGCGATGGAAGACGCGGTTTGATGCCCGATATCTGTAAATCCCGATGACCACTATTTCTATGGCACTGTCCCATGCACGAACGCTGGGTATTGATGGGCTGGAGGCGCAAACCTGGTTGCTGCATGTGCTGCAGCGCCCACGGCATGAACGTGCCTGGTTGTTGCTGAACGAAGCGCGGAAACTGTCTCACCAAGAACAAGCGCAGTTTCAACATGGGTTAGCGCGCTTACAACATGGTGAGCCCTTGGCCTACCTGACCGGTGTGCAAGCCTTTCATGGTCTGGATTTGCATGTGACCCCCGATGTGTTGGTGCCACGCCCCGACACCGAGACACTGGTCGATTGGGCTTTGTCGCTGCCGTTGCCGCACGCTGGCGTGTCAGTGATGGACCTTGGAACCGGCAGCGGTGCCATTGCCTTGGCATTGAAACACCATCGACCACACTGGCAAGTGCAAGCCGTTGACCAAAGCCTTCGTGCCTTGCAAGTGGCGCAAACCAACGCCACTCGACTTCAACTGAATATGCCATTTGCCCAAAGCAATTGGCTGCAACAGGTCGATGGTGTCTTCGATCTGATCGTTGCCAACCCGCCTTATATCGCGCAAGGCGACCCCCACTTGCCCGCACTGACACACGAACCGCAAACCGCCTTGGTCAGTGGCCCGCAAGGATTGGACGATTTGCAAACCATCGCCACGCAGGCCATGGCGCATCTCAAGCCGGGCGCTTGGTTGCTGTTGGAACACGGCTACGACCAAGCGCTGGCGGTATGTACTTTGCTACGCGCTCAAGGCTACGGACAAGTACAAAGCCGCAACGATCTCGCGGGCATCGCCCGTTGCAGCGGGGGCATGCGCGGGGAAGTGAAATAATCCATGCTAATGGTATTTTTGCAATTCAGGGAGTTCTTATGAGTGATGTACACCAACGTATCGATCGGCTGGTCAAAGACAATGACATTGTGTTGTTCATGAAAGGCAATGCCAGTTTCCCCATGTGTGGGTTTTCGGGTCGCGCCATCCAATTGCTCAAAGCCAGCGGTGTGGACACCAAAACCCTGACCACCATCAACGTGCTGGACGATGCTGACATTCGCCAAGGCATCAAGGAATACAGCAACTGGCCCACGATCCCACAGTTGTATGTCAAGGGCGAATTCATCGGCGGTTCCGACATCATGACCGAGATGTATGAATCCGGCGAACTCACCAAGGTACTGGGCAACTAACGCCCCAGACTGACACCAGCCTGTTCAATGCGTCACCTATCAAGGCTGCCAGCGTTGCTGCGCAGCCAGCACCGCTTGCGGATATGCACTTTGCCCGCGACTGCCGTTGTAACGCCCCAGCGCCATGCCCCATTGGCCATCCTCTAATTTCACATAGTGGCGCAAGATGACGCAGCCAAAACGCAAATTGGCCTGCCATTGAAACAAGATCGACGGTTCGCCCTGGCCCAGCAAACGTGGCCAAAACGGCATGACTTGCATCACTCCCATCGCGCCCGCACTGCTGACGGCGTACTTGCGAAACCCACTTTCCACTTCGATCAAACCCAGCACCAACGAGGGGTCCAAGGCCGCACGATGGCTTTCGTACCAAACCGTTTGCAGAAATAACTTTTGCAATGCAGGGGTGGCCAACTCTGGCAATCCAGCTGTGCCGTGCATTTGCACCAAGCGTGTTGACAAGCGTTGTTGCTGGGTAATTAACCAATCGTCATAGGCTTTTTTGTCTGCAGCTGAGGGTAAGTACGGCTCAGGGGATGGCAAACCTGCCACCGCCGCACTCAGCGCAGTGCGTACCGAATCGGCCAGGTGTTCTTCGCGTTGCGGGCCGGCGTGCAAATTCAACACCGTGGCGGCGGCTATAACAAGCAGCGCATACGCGAGTGTTTTGTTCATTGAACGAACCTGCCTTGCGCCGACCTTATCGGTCGGGCTTTTGAATAGCGCGCGGACAAAGACACACCGCTTGGTCAAACAGACAATTTGCCCTTGATCAACCCCGCCACTTCAGCCAGCGGTACCTTGGTCGGCTCGGTGTCTCTGCGGTGTTGGTATTCCACATGCCCTTCTTTGAGGCCTCGGTCACCGATGGTGACGCGGTGTGGCACACCGATCAACTCCCAGTCGGCAAACATGGCGCCGGGACGCTCGCCACGGTCATCCAGTATCACGTCGACACCTTCTTGCAGTAACCCGGCATACAAGGCTTCGGCGGCGGCTTTCACCTCGGGACTGCGGTCAGGGCCAATGGGACAAATCACCACGGTGAACGGCGCCAGCGCGTCCGGCCAGATGATGCCTTTGGCATCGTGGTTTTGCTCGATGGCGGCCGCAGGCAAACGCGTGATGCCAATGCCATAGCAACCCATCTCAAAATGCCGTGGCTTGCCATCCTCGGCCAAAAATGTCGCGTTCATGGCTGCGCTGTATTTGGTACCCAGGTAAAAAATATGGCCGACCTCAATGCCTCGCTCGATGGCCAACACGCCTTTGCCGTCAGGCGACAAGTCGCCAGAGACCACATTTCGGATATCGGCCACCAGGTCGGGTTTGGGCAGATCGCGGCCCCAATTGACACCGGTGATGTGGTGATCGGGTTGGTTGGCCCCGCAAATCCAATCGCTCATCACCGCCACATCGCGGTCGGCCACGATTTTCAAAGGTTTGTGCAATTTCAGCGGCCCTAAATAACCGGGCTTGCAACCAAAATGTTCTTCGATTTCGGCCAGAGTGGCAAAGCGAAAGCCTTTTTCAAAACCGGGCAGCTTGCCGACTTTGACTTCATTCATGTCATGGTCACCTCGTACCAACAGCAACCACACTTGGCTGTTGACCACTTCACCCTTGTCATCGGTGGTGTCTGTGGCGAGAACCAAGGATTTCACGGTGGTTGCCAGCGGCACACCCAGCAGTTCTGCCACGTCTTCACACGTGCTTTTGCCCGGTGTCGGGGTCAGCGTGCAAGCTTGGGTTGCAGCGCCGCGCGGCTGAGTGGGGGCCAGCGCCTGGGCCTTTTCCATGTTGGCGGCGTAGTCGCTGTTCGGACAATAAACGATGGCATCTTCGCCGGTGGCGGCGATCACCTGAAATTCTTCACTGAGGTCACCGCCAATCGCCCCGCTGTCTGCGGCGACGGCTCGATAACGCAAACCAAACCGGTCGAAAATGCGGCGATAAGCTTTTGCCATGGCTTGGTAGTTGCTTTGTGCCGAATCTGGGTCCCTGTCAAAGCTGTAAGCGTCTTTCATGGTGAACTCGCGTCCACGCATCAAGCCAAACCGAGGCCGTCTTTCATCGCGAAATTTGGTCTGGATTTGGTAGAGGTTTTTGGGTAGCTGCTTGTAACTGCGCAATTCTTGGCGCGCAATATCTGTCACCACTTCTTCGCTGGTGGGTTGCACCACGAAATCGCGCGCATGACGGTCTTTGATGCGCAGCAACTCAGGACCCATTTTTTCAAAGCGTCCGGTTTCTTTCCACAGTTCTGAAGGCTGCACCACGGGCATGGTGAGTTCAACAGCGCCCGCTCGGTTCATTTCCTCGCGCACGATGGCTTCGACCTTGCGAATCACACGCAAGCCCATGGGCATGTAGGTGTAGATGCCAGCGCCCAATTTTTTGATCATGCCAGCGCGCATCATCCATTGGTGGCTGGCCACTTCTGCATCGGCCGGGGCCTCTTTGAGGGTGGAAATAAAAAACTGGGATGCTTTCATGGGCAAGACATACGCCAACTCGGTGGCTGTGAATGGAAGATGAAACCTATCGGTGTATTGAAGTCGGCCCGATGCTGTGCATAATGGCCTTAGTTGAAATTCTTGAGGTTTGATTATGCTTGACCGTGACGGCTTTCGGCCTAACGTCGGCATCATTCTGCTCAACCAGAAGAATCAGGTTTTTTGGGGCAAGCGTATCCGCACCCACAGTTGGCAATTTCCGCAAGGTGGAATTGACCGCGGGGAAACACCGGAACAAGCTTTGTTCAGGGAGTTGCAAGAGGAAGTGGGACTGCAACCCGAACAGGTGCGCATCGTGGCCCGAACCCGAGACTGGTTGCGTTATGAAGTGCCGGACCGCTATATCCGCAAGGATGCGCGCGGCCACTACAAAGGGCAAAAACAAATTTGGTATTTGCTGCAATTGGTGGTGCCTGACCACGCCTTGAATTTGCGCGCCAGCACGCATCCCGAATTTGACGCCTGGCGTTGGAACGAATATTGGGTGCCACTGGAATCGGTAGTGGAATTCAAACGCGGTGTTTATGAATTGGCGCTGACTGAGTTGTCACGCTATTTGCCCAGACAAGAAAACCGGAGTTCGTTTTTGCGCCAAAGCATGCGCCAGAACTAGCGCATCAACACCAAGTTGTCGCGGTGAACCATTTCGGGTTCCGCCACATACCCCAATAATTTTTCAATCTCTGAGGACGGTTTTTTACACAGCAAGCGGCATTCGGCGCTGGCGTAATTGGCCAGCCCTCGCCCGAGCTCATGACCATGCAGGTCACAAATGGCGATCACATCGCCCCGGGAAAACTCCCCTTTCACACTGTGCATGCCTATGGGTAAGAGGCTTTTGCCTTCGCGGGTGAGTTTGTCCACCGCGCCGTCATCGATGCAAACCGATCCTCGAAGTTGCAAATGGTCAGCCATCCATTGCTTGCGGGCTTGCTGCTTTTGGGTGGGTGCGATCAGCAAAGTGCCGATGGCCTCACCTTCACACAAACGCAGCAACGCATCAGGCTCACGGCCCCAAGCAATCACGGTGCTGGCACCTGAACCAGCAGCGCGCTTGGCGGCCAAGATTTTGGTCAACATGCCCCCGCGCCCGATGCTGGAGCCCGCACCGCCGGCCATGGCTTCCAGAGAGGGATCGCCTGCTTGCGCCTGTTGAACCAATGTGGCGTTGCTGTGCTTGCGTGGGTCGGCGGTGAACAAGCCGGCTTGGTCGGTCAAAATGACCAAAGCATCGGCTTCGACCAAATTGGCCACCAGCGCACCCAAGGTGTCGTTGTCGCCAAATTTGATTTCGTCGTTGACCACCGTGTCGTTTTCATTGATGACAGGCAGCACGCCATGCGACAACAAAGTGTTGAGGGTGGAGCGGGCATTCAAATAACGCTCGCGATCGGCCAAGTCGGCATGGGTTAGCAACACTTGTGCGCTGCCCAAACCATGTTGGCGCAACTTGCTTTCATACATCTGTGCCAGCCCCATCTGCCCTACCGCGGCAGCGGCTTGCAATTCGTGGATTTCGTGCGGACGTGTCACCCAGCCCAGGCGTTTCATGCCTTCGGCAATCGCGCCGCTGGACACCATGATGATTTCTCGCTTCTCTTGCGAGCGCATCAACACAGCGATTTGCCGACACCATTCGCCTATGGCTTGCTCGTCCAATCCGCGGCCTTCGTTGGTCACCAGGCTGGAGCCGACTTTGACCACGATACGTCGCGCGTCTTTCAATATGCGGTTGGCGTCAGTCATGTGAATCTGCTTGGGTGGGCTTCACAGCAGTGGTGCAAAGCGCGGATCCGGCGCCGGCTCTGCCTGGGTCGATTTGAATGGCTTTTCCAAATGCTCATAAATGGCTCGCACCAATCCTTCGCAACCTTCCCGGTTGAGCGCAGAAATTTGGAACACCGGCCCTTTGTATTTGAACCGTTTGACAAAGTCCTTGACACGCGCTTCACGCTCAGCGTCGGGCACCATATCCAACTTGTTGAGCACCAGCCAACGTGGTTTGTCGTAGAGCGCGGGGTCGTATTTTTTCAACTCCATCACGATGGCTTTGGCCTGTGCCACCGGATCGACCGCATCATCAAACGGGGCCAAATCCACCATGTGCAACAGCAAACGCGTTCTTTGCAAATGGCGCAAAAACTGGTGACCTAAACCCGCTCCTTCGGCGGCACCTTCAATCAGACCGGGCACGTCTGCCACCACAAAACTTTGCTCGGCGGCGACGCGCACCACGCCCAAATTGGGGTGCAAGGTGGTGAATGGGTAGTCTGCGATTTTGGGTCGCGCGTTGGAGGTGGCGCTGATCAGCGTGGACTTGCCAGCATTGGGCATGCCCAGGAGGCCCACATCTGCCAACACTTTCAATTCGAGCTTGAGGCTTTTGCGCTCACCTGGCCAACCGGGTGTTTTTTGTCGCGGCGCGCGGTTGATGGAGCTTTTGAAGCGCATATTGCCAAAGCCACCGTCACCGCCTTTGGCAATCATCACCATGTCACCAGGCATCAGCAACTCATAAAGCACATCGTTGGTTTGCGCATCGATCAGCAAGGTACCGACCGGCATTTTCAAAACGATATCGTCACCCGCTGCGCCAAACATGTCGGAGCCCATGCCGTGCTCACCACGCTTGGCCTCGTGGCGGCGGGAAAAACGGTAATCCACCAAGGTATTGAGGCTGGCATCGGCCACCGCATACACATGGCCGCCACGTCCGCCATCGCCGCCATTGGGACCGCCGAATTCTTTGTATTTTTCGTGGCGAAACGACACACAGCCATTGCCTCCATCGCCGGCGGCAATGTCAATGAATGCTTCATCAACGAATTTCATAAGGGGCGATATTAAAGGGAAATAAAGTGAAAACTTAAACACAAAAGCCCCGACTGGCGGGGCTTTTGGAGAAATGGTCTTGCTTTAGGCTGGTGTCACATTCACCGTGTGTTTGTTCAAAGCGCCTTTGATGGCGAAAGATACATGGCCTTCTACCAAAGCGAACAAGGTGTGGTCTTTACCGATGCCGACATTGGTACCGGGGTGAAACTTGGTACCGCGTTGACGCACGATGATGGCGCCTGCCGTGATGTGTTCACCTCCGAAAGCCTTGACGCCCAACATTTTGGGGTTGGAGTCACGACCGTTGCGCGTAGAGCCGCCGCCTTTTTTCTGTGCCATGGTATGAAAGCTCCTTAGGCTTGGATAGAGGCAATTTGCAATTCGGTGAATTGCTGGCGATGGCCTTGCCGTTTTTGGTAGTGCTTGCGACGGCGCATTTTGAAAATGCGAACCTTGTCGTGTTTGCCATGGGAGACGACCATGGCCTTGACGGATGCACCGGACACCAGGGGCGTACCAACCTTGATTTCTGCGCCGTTGCCGACAGCCAAAACTTGGTCAATCACGATTTCCTGGCCAACGTCCGCAGCGATCTGTTCTACTTTGATTTTTTCGCCGGCTGACACGCGATACTGCTTGCCACCGGTTTTTATGACTGCGTACATGAGAACCTCGAAAAGTGATTTCGCCCCAAAGGCGGATTCCTTCGGGAACCTACAATTCTAGCAGTTTTGAAAGGAAGCCCCATGCGCGTCGCTGTGTTGGA
>JBJTXF010000203.1:0-11182 GCA_046082145.1 Limnohabitans sp.
CCCCAAGCCAGAAATAGTTGGAAAAAACTGTTCATCTTGCCCTCCTGCCTGAATTACCAGAGGAATGCCCATCGACTTGCAAAGTGCCGCGCAATTTCTTCACCACGGCAGACAAAATTTGGCTCACGCGTGACTCACTGACTTCCAGCACTTCGCCGATTTCTTTCAAATTCAATTCTTCAACGTAATAGAGTTGCATCACCAGTTGCTCACGCTCTGGCAATATGGCAATTGCGTCAGTCACTGCTTGCATGAACTCAGCTTCTTCTACCATCACATCCGGTTGGTGTGAGGCATCATCGGCGATGCCCATGACCTCGTCGGCGACCACTTCAAGCGAATAGGTTTCAAAACGTCTGGCTTTGCCGCGTTCCTTTTGGAACTCCTCCAAATCTTTGCCCATGTACTCGGCTATTTCAGACTGGGTTGGTGCTCGGCCCAACTCTGCTGACAACGCATGCAAAGTTTCGTTGTGCTCCTTGTTGAATGCCACCGCAGAGCGGGGCAAGAAAGACAGTCGTCGCACCTCGTCCAGCATGGCACCTCGCACACGGCTGTGGGCGAAATTTTCAAAGTCCACGCCTTTGCTGGCGTCAAACACACGGGAAGCTTCGAGCAACCCCATCATGCCGACTTGAATCAGTTCATCCAACTCCATGTAGGCGGGAACCCGTGCTTTCAAATGCAAAGCAACACGTTTGACCAAGCCTAAATGGTTGAGCACCAATTCCTCGCCTTGCGGCCTGGCCTGGCTGTACATCTGAATGGGGGTCAAAGTACGCATCATTGATTTGCACTGCTTTTCAGCAGGCGCTCCATGAAAAATTGCAAGCCACCTGACGGGTGATCGATGGGCCTGAGCTGAGTGCACAACTCAGCGAGTCTGCGAAAGTCACGGGCAGCCGCTGTACCAGGTGCCATCTCCATGACCGATTGGTATTTTTTCAAGGCTGCCAATACCATTTCATCGCGTTCAATGGCAGTGAGATAGTGAATCGATTCATTCAAGAACCGCATACACACGTCATTCAAGCGCTGGTAAAGCTTCCAGCCTTGCGTTTGTGTATCGACCAAATTGGGTACCAAATAAATTTCATCCAAATGCATTTCCTGCGACATCACTTTGATCGTGCCATAAGCATCTGCGATCGATGAAGGGTCGTCTTGCACCACCACAATTCGGCGGTGACAAGCTGACAAGAACGCCAGTACAGACGGTGAAATGCCCGCAGCAACATCCACTATCAAGTAGTCGACGCTTTTACCCAAATTGCTGAACGCTTGGACAATGCTTGCAGCCTGGATATGGCTGAGTGCGGCCAACTCTTGCATGCCCGAGGCACCCGGAATCAGCTGTATGCCCTGTCGGGTCTTGAGTGTGATGTCTTCCAAGGTTTTTTGACCCGCCAAAAAATGGCTGAGGTTGTATTCCGCCCGAGCGCCCAATGCAATTTGCGCATTGGCCAGACCCAAATCAGCGTCAAACAACATAACGTCGTGACCCCGCTGCGCCAGCGCCACAGCCAGGTTGATCGCCACGGTGGTTTTGCCCACGCCGCCCTTGCCGCTGGCAATGCCGATGACCTCTGTGGTTTTAAGCTTGCTCATGCGCTGCCCCTGTGTGGTGTGCCGCCAATTGGCCAATTCTTGCAGATGCCCTGGCCATGGTGCTGCGGAAATCTTCCTGAGCGGTTTCTACAGAATGCAGCGAAAGCTGGGTCAAAGCCAGGCCTACCAATTCTTCAGCTTGCAACTGACGCCCCCAATCGCCCATGCGGTCGCCGCGACTGACATTGCTCACGCCCACATGTCCTTCGGTGAGCACTTGAATCAATGACCACGGCTGTGTGGCTTCATCCAATTTACTGACCATCAAACTTTGCCATTGAATATCTGGCGTAGACAGTAAGCGACGTAACAATGATTGAGAGGCATCCGCTGGTACCACTACATGGCACTGGGCAAGCGGTGCGATGCCCACAATTTCGCTCACACGCTCGGCCATTTGCACACCCGGTGTGTCGATCATGATGCACTTACGGTGACCGTGTTCTTCAAGCAAGAGTTTCAACATGGTGATGTTGGTGGCACGAAAACAATCCACGCCCGACTGGGCACACAGCAATTGGGTCTGGTTCCAAGCACCTGCGCGCTGGTCACTGAAGCTGATCACAGCCACTTGTTCACTGCCTTGGCTGACACTGGCTTGTTGCGCCAAGCGAGCCACCATCAAGGTTTTGCCTGATCCCGAAGGACCTGCCAACACATGGATGCCAGTGTCGGGCACGCTCACATGGGTTTGTTGCATGGAGTGGCACAACTGACGGCGAATTTCTTCCATCGCCGGCTCGACTTCTTCAAAACTTTGGATGCTGTCGATCAGCAATGCACGCAATGCCACAGGAATGGCGGCTTCTTGCAATGCGTTGCGCAGCGGATGCAGATTGCGCGAGAGTCCCGCGCCTTGCCATGCCATTTGCTGGCTCAACTTAAATTCTTTGCGCAACACGGCCAATTCTTCGCGCACCATGTCCACAATTTCACGACTGCGCAGTTTGTCGCGCTCTTCTTGTGCAGCCAACAATTTTTCAGCAGCTACGCTGTCTACCAGTGTGGTGGTTCGGACTTCGGGTGCATTTTCTGCGGGCACCACCACAGGTTCAGCATGGGTTTTTACCTCTGCTGCTTTAGGTTTGATGCTGGACGCTGGCACGAAACCCTCGCTAGAGGATACCTTGTGCGTTTTGCCATGTCGCTTTTGGCGGGTCATGGTGTCATCCAGCACCTGACCAAAACTGGCGGTTGCCTCTTCAACCAAAGGCTTGTCTGACAACACATAAGATTTTTCGGTGGGCACAAAAGTCTCAGCAACCGCTGTTTCTGCGTCCATCGGTGCGACATCCACCGCCACGATCAATTCGGTTTGCCCGCGCACTTTGCTGCTGGAGATGACAAGCACGTCAGGTCCGTACAAAGCCACCGCTTTTTCGTTGGCGGCCCGGGTATCGCGTGCCAGAATTCTTTTGAGTTCCATGGTATATCTCGCAGGTCAGTGTTTTATGTCAATCAAGTTCGGTTCAAGGCATTCACGGTGTGAATCACTTTGACAGATTGGTCATCGGGAATTTCGCTGTATGACAGCACGGTCAAATCGTTCACGCGGAATCGCACCGCTTTGGACAACCAACCGCGAATCAGTGGCGACACCACCAACACCGCAGCATGTCCTTCTTCTTCCATAGCGCGTGCTCCTTGGCGCAATGAATTGAACAGGTTTTCGGCCAAATTGGGTTCAAGCACCACCGGTTGCCCGGGTTGGCTTTGCTGCAACACGTTATGCAACAGTTGTTCCAGGCTAGGCTCGAGTGTCATCACCGACAAATTGTTGGATTCATCGACCAGCGCTTGCATGATCATGCGGCCAAGTTTGGGGCGCACCGAGGTCGCGAGTTGTTCAGGGTCGGTGCTGCGGGCAGCGGCTTCCGTGAGGGTTTCAACGATCGAGCGCATGTCGCGAATGGACACGCCCTCGCCCAGCAATTGCTGCAACACACGGGTCACCACACCCAAACTCAATTTGCCTGGCACCAGCTCTTCCACCAATTTCGGAGACTTGGCCGACAGCTTGTCGAGCAATTGCTGCACTTCGTCATGGCTCAACAAATCGGCCGAGTTCTCGCGCAACACTTTGTTCAAGTGGGTGGCGATCGCCGTGCTGGCGTCCACCACGGTGTAGCCCAAGGTGCGGGCCACATCACGCTGAGACGGTTCAATCCACACGGCTTCGAGCCCAAATGCAGGCTCACGCGTTGGGGTTCCTTGCAGCTCTCCGTAGACCTGTCCAGGGTTGATCGCGAGTTCGCGTCCCACTTTGATTTCACCCTTGCCACGCACCACGCCTTTGAGCACGATGTTGTAGCTGTCCGGGTCGATGTTCAAGTCGTCTCGAATACGAACTGGCTGCACCAAAAAGCCCAACTCGGCGGACAATTTTTTACGCACCCCTTTGACCCGGCTCATCAATTCACCTCCGGTTTCAGGGTTGACCAAGGGAATCAAGCCGTAACCAATTTCCAAACCAATCAAATCCACTTGGTCGACATCGTCCCAATCCAAATCTTTGGCGGCTTCGGATGAAGCAGCCGCTTGCGCCACCGCTACTTGAGTGGCTTCCTCGTCGACCTCGCTTTTGATCACCAACAGTCCCAAAACTGCGGTCGCAACGGCCAAACTGATGAACATCAAGTGCGGCATACCTGGCACCAAGCCCAATATGCTCAAAATAATGGCCGATATAAATAACGCAGAGGGATTGGCTAATTGCGTACCGGCTTGCTCAGAGATAGATTCGGTGGTGGTGACGCGGGTCACGATGATGGCGGTAGCCAACGACAACAGCAGGGAAGGGATTTGCGCGACCAGGCCGTCACCGATGGTGAGCAGCGTATAAATCTTTCCAGCCTCGGAGACGGCCAAGTCATGCTGGATCACACCAATCGCCAAACCACCGATCAAGTTGATCAACAGAATCAGTAAGCCAGCAATGGCGTCACCGCTGACAAATTTAGAGGCACCGTCCATGGCACCAAAGAAATCTGATTCTTGCGCCAATTCTTCTCGGCGTTTTTTGGCCGTGGCCTGGTCGATCACACCAGCGTTCAAATCGGCATCGATCGACATTTGTTTGCCCGGCATGGCATCCAAGGTGAACCGGGCATTCACTTCAGACACCCGGCCTGCACCTTTGGTCACCACAATGAAGTTGATGATTATCAGAATCGCAAAAATAATGAAACCTACTGCGTAATTTCCTGCGATCACAAATTCACCAAATGCCGCCACCACTTTGCCCGCAGCTTCATGGCCCGTATGGCCTTCCACCAGAATAATCCGTGTTGAAGCCACGTTCAATCCCAAACGCAGCATGGTGGCAAACAACAAAACTGTGGGAAATGATGAGAAATCAAGAGGCTTGCGGGTATTGATGGCGATCAAGATGATCACCAAACTGGCGACAATATTGAAAGTAAACAAAAAGTCCAATAAAAGCGGTGGCAATGGCAGCACCAACATGGCCATGATCATCAACACCAGGACGGGAATCCCCAGACCGGTGTAGTCAAACTTGGCCAAGTTCTGTCGAATCGTTGACAGGCTCAAACTGCTCATGGTGGCTTTTCTCTGATTTTTTGAAACGTTAAGAATTCAATTTTTCTGGTTTTTGAAGAACCATCGAACAGGTCAAGCAATGGATGTGCCAGCCATGTCATGGTGTTGACTGGACTGTTCTCACTATTCGGCAACGTGTACTGGCAGCGGCAAATGACTTCCAGTCACGTTTCTTGCTTATGTGAAGTTATCTTTAGGAAAAAGCTGAACGGATATGAACTTATCTGCCTTGAACCCACCCCAGGCCAACCCTGCCAACAGCCCGTCGGCTGAGCCGTCTGCCGCTGGCAGCGCAACGGAGCGCTTCAAATCCGAGGCCTTGTCTGGCGCTGACTTCGCCCGCTATTTCGAAAATCAGGTTCAGTCGCTCAGACATGCTCAGCGGCCATCGTTTGCCGCTTCAGACCACGCATTGCCGCCTGGAGCCAAACCGGAAACCCGATTTGGCAAAGACAGGCCAACCGATGAACCCCGTGCTTCCAAACCCGCGCCAGCCCAAACCCAGAGGACCAGCCAGCGCCAGGCTTCGAACAAAACGGATCAGGCTGACAAAAGCAACGACCGTACCGACAAGGAAGACAGAGTCAACGATAGCCAGTCAAACAACCTCATCCAGCATGCTCAGCAAACCGAGGACAGCCAACAACAAACACTGCAAACCGCAGACGAGCCACTGACACAGGGCGCGACCGTTGCCCAAGACGCGCCAAACAGCGCACAACATGCGCACGCGGTGGTTGCAGATGCGAATGCCGAACTGTCAACAGACCATGCCTTGGCCAGCCAACAAGCAACACTGACCACGATCGCTGTCAGTGAAAAATTGCAAATCATCACCACGACGAATACCGCTGCAAGTGAACAAAGCGTGGCCGATTTCGCACTCGCCATGGGCTTGGACCCGGAGCAGGTGAAAACCTTGTTTGGCGAATCCGCAGCCACTGCGGCAGCGGCCAAACTCTCCAGCAACCTGACCTCCACACAGCAGATACTGGGGATGAATAGCCTGCCGACGGTGGCTGTGAACACCGCCGCCAATACCACAGCTGTGGCGGTGGCCGCCGACGGCTTGGGGCTTGGCGGTTTGCCCGCCACCCCAGTCGGTCCGGTCAGCACCGCAGACTTCCAAGCGCTGCCGTCCCAAGCCCCGGTTGCAGCCACCGAGGCGCAAGACTTGCTGGCGAAAATGGACAACCTACAGGTACAAATAGGCACTGCGCAGGCTCAGTTGACCGCCGGCACTGCTTCCCCGGTGAGCACACTGGCCGTTTTGTCCATGATGGACACGCAATTGCGTGCCGAGGACATTGAATCGCTGAAAAATACATTTGACGCGGTCTCTGCGTTTGACAGCGTGCCGCCGGTCGGTAAGGACACAAGCGCCACGCCGATGTCTGCATTGACCCACCGAACCGCGCCGACAACAACCGCATCACCCACAACGCCAATCTTTGTCAATCAGCCTGACATGGCGCAAACCTACGACAAATTGAGCCAAAAACTGGCCACCGAATTGGCGGCCCGCATGCATGAAAAACTAAATGCAGGCGAATGGAAAATGAAATTCGCACTCAAACCCGCGAGCTTGGGCTTGGTCGATATCCAATTAGAAATGCGTGACGGTAAATTGAGTGCCCATTTTCAATCGGATACCCATTTGACAAAAGATTTGTTACAAAACGGTAGCCAACGTTTGAAAGAAGCGCTGGCAGACTTGGGCATGAACAACGCATCGGTGTTTGTGGCCCAAGGTCAAGCACAAGGTCAAGGCACACAGGGCCAATCTGCAAAATCTGGCAAATTTACTCAAGATAACGATAATCATGAGAAACTGTCAGAAGAGTCTGGCCTAAAAATTGCTGGGGACAAAACACCTCGGCGTGACGAGCGTGCACATTTTGACAGTTACGCCTGAACATTGCGTTAAATAGGAGATTTCCATGGCAACCGCAGCCCCTGAAACCGAAGCCGAAGCTGGTACGGAAGAGCCGAAAAAGAAAAAACCGATTTTGTTGATACTCGGTATTGTTGTGTTGGCCATCGTTTTGATGGTAGGTGTCGCGTTTGGGACATTGTATTTTTCGGGTTACTACGAGAAAAAAGCCGAACTCGCTGCCATGGACAAGCTTGAAGAACTCGAAGCTGCAGCCACCAAAGCCAAAGACGAGGCGCCTGCCAAACTGAAAAAAGAAGCGCCCGAAGCCACGCGTTTTGAGAAAAACTATTTCCAAGTAGAAAAAGAGCTGATGACCAATATCACGGGCTCTAAAAAAGTCATGGTGGTGCAAATCGCTGTCATGACGCATTACGACTCGCGTGTGTTTGACAACATCAAAAAACACGAATTTGCCTTGCGCTCTGCCATGTTGGATGTGATGCGCCAAACCACCGAAGCCGAAGCCAGTAAGCCTGAATTCCGCAAGGAATTGGCTATCAAGCTCAAAGACATCATGAATGCCCTTCTTGAAGAATACGAAGACTTCGGTGGCGTGGAAGAAGTCATGTTCACTTCATTTGTCATGCAATAAATGCCCATGGCTACCCGTCAAAACTTACTCAGTCCAGAAGAGCTGTCTGCCCTGTCAGAGGGACTGAAAGACGGTTCGCTCGAAGCGGATACCGGTTTCAACACCGGGGTGCGGGTGCGCAAGCACGACCTGGCCAGCGAAAACAGCAGCCTTGGCGTGAATGTGTCGTCGATCGACATGATCAACGAACGCTTCATCCGCATGTTCCGCTTGGGCTTGTTGGAAGTTCTGCGCACCACGCCGCGAGTCAACCCAACGCGTGTGCAAATCATGAAATTCGGCGACTACCTCGGCATGCTCAAAGCACCGTTGTCGGTCAACACGATTCGCATCAACCCGATGCGTGGTAATTCGGTGATCATCATCGACCCGAATGTGGTTTTCAGTTCTCTCGACAGTTTTTTTGGTGGTTTTGGCAAAGGTGTGTCTGACCTGCCTCCTGGACGATTGTTCACCGCCACCGAAACACGCATCATCCACATCATCTTGGATGTATTTTTCCGCTCGCTCAAGGATGCATGGGGGCCGGTGCTGGAAATTGATTGTGAGCGGGTCAGTGCAGAGATCAACCCACAGTTTGCGCAAATTGCTGATGAAAACGACTTGGTCGTGCTCAGCCGCTTTGAGGCTGAAGCCACCGCCTCTGGCGGACGCGGCTTCATCGATTTGGTCTATCCCTATGCCACCCTCAAACCTTTGCGCGATTTATTGCGCAACCGCGTGGCTGCGGGCGACGGAAACGAAGAATCCGACAAAGTCTGGCGTGAAGATTTGGCGGTTGCCGTAGGCGATTCACACATAGATATCAAGGTGAACATGGGACATATCAAAACCACGTTACACCATTTACAAACCATGAAGGAAGGCGACATGCTGTTCTTCAAAAAACCCGAATTGGCGCAATTCTTGGCCAATGACGTACCCTCATTTGGGGTCAATATTGGCACCCGCGGCTCGAATGTGGCCGTGCGGATTGAAAAACAAATTGTCCCCGGACAGAATTAAGCAGGCAGGAGCCCCGAGATGAACGACACCACCACTGAACCCCAAGACGAAACACCAGAAAGTGCCGACGCCACACCGCCGAGCGCCGAGGAATTTCATGTTTCCCAGCCCGGCAATATCAACCCGGAAGTGCTGCAAAACATTTCGGTCAATTTGTCGATCGAAGTCGGGCGCACCAGCATCAAGATCAAAGATTTGATGCGACTAACCCAAGGCAGCGTGGTCGAACTCGATCGAATCGCGGGTGAACCGCTGGACTTGCTGGTCAACGACACCGTGGTCGCGCAAGGCGAAGTGGTGTTGGTCAATGACCGCTACGGTGTGCGCTTGACGCGCGTGGTGCCATCGACCGACCGCTTGAAATCTTTGTAATTTATGCTGATTAATCAGCGACACGTATGTCGCCACGCAGTGAATGTGGCAATGCCTGGGTAATGTTGACATCGATCATTTGCCCGATCAACCTGCTTGACTGAGGGCCGCCGTCAAAATTGACGATGCGGTTGCATTCGGTTCTGCCCATCAATTCGGCAGCGTTTTTTCGCGAAGGCCCTTCCACCAATATCTTTTGCACAGTGCCCACCCGTTGCGCGCTGATTCGCCTGACATTGTCCTCGACGGTGGCTTGCAAATGCTGCAAACGCTTGAGCTTGACATCATGCGGTGTGTCATCGGCCAAATTGGCCGCAGGTGTGCCCGGGCGCGGGCTGAAGATGAAACTGAACGACGCATCAAAGCCGATGTCCTCGATCAGCTTCATCAATTTGCCGAAATCCTCTTCGGTTTCGCCAGGAAACCCGACAATGAAATCTGAACTCATGGAAATACCAGGTCGCACGGCGCGCAGTTTGCGAATCGTGCTTTTGTATTCCATGGCGGTATAGCCACGCTTCATCGCCATCAAGATACGGTCGCTGCCGTGCTGTACCGGCAAATGCAAATGGCTGACCAGTTGCGGCACTTTGCCATAGACATCAACCAGGCGCTGTGTGAATTCATTGGGATGGCTGGTGGTGTACCGAATGCGCTCGACCCCGGGTATTTCGGCGATGTACTCGATCAACAACGCGAAGTCGGCGATCTCTGTGGTGTGGCCCATGCTGCCACGGTAGGCGTTGACGTTTTGACCTAGCAAGGTGATTTCTTTCACACCTTGGGCGCACAATCCCGCGATTTCGGTCAACACATCATCCAGCGGACGGTTGATTTCTTCACCGCGTGTGTAGGGCACCACACAATAGCTGCAATATTTGGAGCAGCCCTCCATGATGGACACAAACGCCGATGCGCCTTGCACCCGTGCCGCAGGCAAATGGTCAAACTTTTCTATCTCGGGAAAGCTGATGTCGACCTGCGGTGTGTTCGTGACAGCACGCTGATTGAGCAAGTCAGGCAAGCGGTGCAAGGTTTGCGGGCCAAACACCACGTCCACAAACGGTGCGCGGGCAATGATGGCCTCGCCTTCCTGGCTGGCCACACAACCGCCCACGGCGATTTGCACGCCTTTTTTCTTCAGGTGCCGCACCCGTCCCAAATCGGAAAAGACTTTTTCTTGGGCTTTTTCGCGCACCGAACAGGTGTTGAAAACCACCAGATCGGCTTGGTCGATGTCCTGGGTTTGTTCGTAACCTTGGGCGGCGCCCAACACATCAGCCATTTTGTCCGAGTCGTACTCGTTCATCTGGCAGCCGAATGTTTTGATGAAGACTTTGCGGCTCATGGCAAAGCCCAGACAGTTGTGCAGCGGGTCATGGTGTAGATCCAGAGGCTGTGAAAGAAGAAGCCATTGTATCGACCGACCTCTTTATGATGGCCGCATGACGTCACTCACACGCACAATTTTGTTCACCGATACCGATGGCCGCGCTCGCTTTCGCGAAGAGCCCATTGCTTTGGACAAAGGCAGCGAAGCGGCTCGCTTGAGTGCGGTGTTGCCAGCACAGGGTTTGCAGTTGCGCAAAAGTCCTGTGGGTTTTCGCAGCGCTTTTCATGTCAGCACCCATGCCCAATGGGTGTTCATCTTGCAAGGTCAGATGGAGATCGGTTTGCAAGACGGTTCCTCCAAACTGTTCAAAGCCGGCGAGCATTTCTATTCGGCCGATGTGTTACCAGACGGTGCGGTGTTTGACAGCCATGTGCATGGCCATTGGAGCCGTCAAGTCGGCGACGAAGAACTGGTGACCGTGTTTGTGCGAACTTGAAGGCTGACAAAACCATTTTTTTGCAGGCAACGGCTTGTCGATCGCTGAAAACTAATTCTAAAGAATCTATTTGTCATCCGCAGACTAAAGGCTTGCTTGTTCCGAGCCGATACCATCACTTATCTCGGTGTTTGACAGCCCAAAACACCGCTTCTTCATGTTTTTTTTGGTTATTGCAGTCATGAAAAAATACCTACGTTTGATATTGGAAATTCTGCTGGGGGTCTGCTTCATTGCCGCTGCCACCTTGGCATACATGAACTACTCGGCCAAAAAACA
>JBJTXF010000204.1:0-4184 GCA_046082145.1 Limnohabitans sp.
GAGGCCGTGCTGGCGCATGAAGTCGCGCACATCCAAAACGGCGACATGGTCACGTTGACATTGGTGCAAGGCGTGCTCAATACGTTTGTGGTGTTTCTCAGTCGCGTCATTGGTTATGCGGTGGACAGCTTCATGCGTAAAAACGACGAGCAAAACACCGGTCCGGGCATCGCCTATTACGTCACCAGCATCGTGCTGGACATTGTGTTGGGCATCGCAGCCAGCATCGTGGTCGCCTGGTTCAGCCGCCAACGTGAATTCCGTGCAGATGCAGGCGCAGCAGCATTGATGGGCCGCAAGCAACCCATGGTCAACGCATTGACACGCTTGCAACACATGCAGTCCGAGGGCTTGCCACCCAGTCTGCAAGCCATGGGTATCAGCGGTGGACTCGGCAAGATGTTTTCTTCACACCCGCCTTTGGAAGAGCGCATCGCTGCGTTACAGTCGAGTTAATTTTCGGACGTTTTTGACCGATAATATGTGTTCAATTCATGACGGGAAACGAATTTTTCCGGCGATTAAAAGCGCTGGGAAAGGCGCGCGGAATTTCGGTTCTGCGTGATGCTTCCCGGGGAAAGGGCAGCCATGAAACGGTGTATTTTGGTCAAAATTTCACCGTTCTTCGCAATCCCAAAGATGAATTGAAAACAGGAACCTTGCATGCAATGTGTAGCCAGTTAGGTATCAAAGCCAATGATTTGTGACGGGGTTCTCCTATGAATCAGTTTCAATATGCGGTCAAACTCAGTCACAGTGATGAATGCGGTTTTGTGGTCACTTGCCGCGATTTGCCCCAATTGATCACGCAAGGGGAGGACTTGCCGCATGCCTTGTCAGAGGCCGCAGATGCCATGGATGAGGTTTTTGCTGCTTACATAAAAGCAGGATTGGTATTTCCGCCTTCGACCAAAGCTCGCCGTGGCGAGCATTTGGTTTCCCCGCCCGCAGACACGGTTGCCAAAGCAGCTTTGTACATCGCCATGACCGAAGCAGGCATCACCAATGTTGAGTTGGCTAAACGATTGGGCATAGATGAAAAAGCAGTCAGGCGATTGCTTGACCCCCACTATGGATCTAAATTGCCACGCATTGCCCAAGCGATTGCCGCACTTGACAGACGACTGGTCATTGGCTTGCAGGCTGCTTAGCTGCGACTGGTTGCCGTCAACGCTTGCTGAACTGCATGACGCGCTACTTTAGGTTTGGGGCACTTGGAAATCTCAAACCAAGTGCGCACATCTTCTTGCAAACCCACGCCATGCATGTAGTTGTAAATGGCTTTTTTCAAACCGCGACCCAGCAGATCGTGGTCGGTGCCGGTGGGGTCGATAAAACCGACATCGTTTTGTGCAAACCCACCGTCTTGCAAAGGCAATAACTGCACGCCGTAGGCCGCAGGATCCAACCCCACCGGTGAATGCACAGTGCATGCAAAACGGTGAAAAAACCCGCTGTGTATGCAGCCATTTTCAAACAATTGCCGCACATATTCCAAGGCGTCCACCGTGTCTTGCACGGTTTGCGTGGGAAAGCCATACATTAAATATGCATGCACCATCACGCCGGCGTTGGCAAAGCCATGCGTGACACGCGCCACTTGGGCCACGCTCACGCCTTTTTTCATCAGGGCCAACAAACGGTCTGAAGCCACTTCCAAGCCACCCGAAACCGCGATGCAACCGCTTTGCGCGAGCAGTACGCACAGCTCGGGCGTGAAGGTTTTTTCGAAGCGGATATTGCCCCACCAGGTGAATTGCAACTGGCGGCGCAAAATTTCTTCGGCCATGGCTTTGAGGGCTTTGGGTGGTGCGGCTTCGTCGACAAAATGAAAACCGGTTTGTCCGGTTTCTTCCATCACACGCTCTATTCGGTCAACCAATGTGGTGGCTGAGGCGGCGTCGTAGCGCGAGATGTAGTCGAGTGACACATCGCAAAAACTGCATTTCTTCCAATAGCAGCCGTGTGCCACGGTCAGCTTGTTCCAACGTCCGTCACTCCACAGCCGATGCATGGGGTTGAGCATGTCCAGCAGCGACAAATAGTCGTGCAACGGCAAGCCATCCCAGGTGGGTGTGCCAACGTCATCGAAAGGGATGTCTGGCTCGGCCCAGTGGATGTATTTCACCGCGCCATCTGCGCGCACATAACTGCGTACCAAGCGTTGCCGTGAGCGCGTGCCTTGCAAATGTTCGATCAACGCAAGTACCGGACGCTCGCCTGCATCAAGCGTGACCACATCGACAAAATCAAACAGACGCGGTTCGCGCAATGCGCGCAATTCGGTGTTGACATAACCGCCGCCCAAGCACACGGTGACCTCAGGAAAATGCTGTTGGATGCTTTGCCCGATGCGCAGGGCGGCATACACCGCCCCCGGAAAAGGCACCGACAACAACACCAAATCGGGTTGGTGTTGTTGCATGGCTTGTAACGTCAGTTCATGCAATATCTGGTCCATCAAATTGGGCGGCGCAGCCAGCGCCTCAGCCAATGCATCAAAGCGGGATTGGCTGCTGGCCAAAGACTCGCCATAGCGTACAAATTCAAACCGAGGGTCCACCGCATCGCGCAAAACATCGGCGATGTCATTCAAATACAACGTGGCCAAATGGCGGGCTCTGTCTTGTTGTCCGAGTGCGCCAAAGGCCCAACCGAGGGCATCGCCACTGTCGTCGTCAAAGGCATCCAGCGATGCAAAGCGTGGACCTTCAGGCAGGAAACCACGGCCTGCAATGCGGTGGCACAAAGTGGCATCGCGGCCTTGCAAAAACGCAATGGTGGGCAGAACCGTTTGTTCATAGCGCGGGAAATGGTCCAAGAACGCATTCACGCTGGCAGACCGGTCGGCTTCAGGCAAGGCCAGTGCCAATGTGTTGACTTGAGACAAACAACTGGGTGTCAGCAGTTTCAGCACCAAGGCCAGCGCCAGATCGACTTGGTGCGCCGTCACCCCTTGGCTGCGCAAAAAACCGGTGAGGTAAGCCGTGGACGGGTAGGGCGTGTTGAGTTGCGTCATCGGCGGGATGACGCTGAGCACGCGCACCTGTGCGGGCGTGGCGGCAGAGGCGGCGGGCAAAGTCAATCGATCATTCAAACATCAACCCATCATGCGGGCAAATAGCCTTCAACCGACAAATAGCGTTCGCCAGTGTCGTAGTTGAAACCCAGCACTTTGGCGCCTGCTGGCAAGTCGGGCAGTTTTTGAGCGATGGCGGCAAGCGTGGCCCCGCTGGAAATACCTACCAACATGCCTTCTTCACGTGCAGCACGGCGGCCGTATTCGCGCGCGTCTGCGGCGTCCACTTGAATCACGCCGGTGAGCAACGCGGTGTGCAGATTTTGGGGAATGAAACCTGCGCCAATGCCTTGGATGGGGTGGGGCGACGGTGCACCCCCTGAGATGACAGGCGAGGCTTTGGGTTCCACCGCAAACACTTGCAGCTGCGGCCATTTCTCTTTCAGTACTTGAGCGCAACCGGTCAAGTGGCCACCGGTGCCAACACCGGTGATGATGGCGTCCAAGCCGTCAGGAAAGTCGTTCAGAATTTCCAGCGCGGTGGTGCGTACATGCACGGCGATATTGGCGGGGTTTTCAAACTGTTGGGGCATCCAAGCGCCAGGTGTGGCGGCGACCAATTCTTGGGCGCGGGCAATGGCGCCCTTCATGCCTGTTTCGCGCGGGGTCAAATCGAAGCTGGCACCGTAAGCCAGCATCAAGCGTCGGCGCTCAATCGACATGCTGTCTTGCATCACCAACACCAGTTTGTAACCCTTAACCGCTGCCACCATGGCCAGACCCACACCGGTGTTGCCCGAGGTCGGTTCGATGATGGTGCCACCGGGTTTGAGCACACCCGAAGCTTCAGCGTGCTCGACCATTGACAAGGCGATACGGTCTTTGATCGAACCACCGGGATTGCTGCGCTCGGACTTGATCCACACATGGTGTGCGTCACCAAACAAGCGGTTGATGCGAATATGCGGCGTGTGACCGATGGTTTCCAGAATATTGTTGGCTTGCACTTCATGGCTCCTTAGCTTGGGTTGGGTGGATTCTGCATCAGTTGCTTGCCCAGCGCTTCGCCAAGTTTGATACCGTCGACCGCCGCTGACAAAATGCCGCCAGCGTAACCGGCGCCTTCACCGCCAGGGAACAGGCCGCGCAGATTGGGGCTTTGCAG
>JBJTXF010000205.1:0-3344 GCA_046082145.1 Limnohabitans sp.
CTGAAGTACAGTCGCTGATACAAGCTGAGATTGACAAGGTGAATGCCAAGTTCGCCCGGGTTGAACAAATCAAACAATTTCGATTGCTTGACACCCAGTTAACCGCTGAGGATGATGAGCTGACACCCACCATGAAACTCAAGCGCAAGTTTGTTGAAAATAAATACAAAGATTTGATCGATTCGATGTACACCACTTCCACCCATTGACCCCGGTTCACAGGAGACCACACCATGAAAAAACTGCTACTCAGTCTTGTTTTGGCCCTTGGCTTGTTGCCCGTTTGGGCACAACAGCAAGGCGTCAGCAATGATCTGATTCTGATTGGCACGATCCAAGATTTGTCAGGCCCACTCGCGGGATACGGGAAAGCTGTTCGAAACGGTATGCAAAAGCGTATCGACGAACTCAACGAACAGGGCAGCATCCATGGCCGCAAATTGAAGCTGTTGACCGAAGACTCGGGTTATGACCCGAAACGCGCGGTGCTGGCGGCACAAAAACTCGTCAACCAAGACAAAATTTTCATCATGGCTGCGCATATCGGCACGGCCCAAAACAACGCCGCCATGCCAGTTCAGTTTGACAAAAACATCATCAACTTTTTGCCCGTGACCGCAGCGCGTGAAATGCACGAGCCTTTCAACCGGCTGAAATACGCCGCCTTTGCCACGTACTTTGACCAAATGCGTGCCGCTGTGCCCAATTTGACCAAGGAGAAAAAAATCTCCAAAGTCTGTGCGATTTACCAAGACGACGAATTTGGTTTGGAGGTGTTGCGGGGTGCGGAAGCAGGTTTGAAAACCATCAACATGGACTTCACCGAAAAAACCACGTACAAACGTGGTGCCACCGATTTTTCTTCCCAAGTGGCGCGGATGAAATCGGCGGGTTGTGAAATGGTGGTGTTGGGCACCATCATTCGCGAAACCGTGGGCACGATTGCCGAAGCCCGCAAAACTGGTTTTAACCCACTGTTTATCGGTTCAAGCGCGGCTTATACCGATTTGATTCACAAGTTAGGTGGCAAGGCCATGGACGGTATGTATGCCACCATGACCGTGCCGCATCCTTATTTGGATGAGACCTCCAAGCCTATTGCGGCATGGGCCAACAAATACAAAGCCAAATTTGGCGACGACCCGACCGTGTTCTCTGTATATGGTTACATCATCGTGGATGCATTCATACGTGGTGCTGAAAAAGCCGGTGCTAACCTGACCACCGACAGTTTCATCAAAGCCATGGACAGCATGACCTTGCCGCCCGATATGTTTGGTGGTCCGGAGGGTAAATTCACGCCGACCCAGCATTTGGGTTCCAACCGTTCGCGACTGTCGCAAATTCAAGACGGCAGATGGAAAATCATCTCTGACTATTACAAGTTGGACTGATCATCAGTGTGCGGGGTTAATTGCACCAGCAACTGGCCCCGCGACACCTGCATACCTTGGCTGGCGCAAACGGCTTGCACAATGCCGTCCACGTTTGCGTGCAAATGGTGTTCCAACTTCATGGCTTCCATTACCAGCAGCAACTGACCCGAACGGACCGTGTCACCTTCTGACACTTCCATGCGCATCACGCGACCGTGCATAGGCGCATGGACTTGGTTGCTGGAGGCCGATGCCGTTTGTGCCCGGGGTTGTAAGCGTGCATCTTCAACCATCCCATGCTCACCCCCGAGTTGCAACCAGAGTTCATCGCCTGCCCATGCATAAAACAGTTGCAAGGGTTGGCGGTTGAGTGTGACTAGCAATCGGCCTTTGGCCATGGCGTAAGGGTCTATACCGACAGAAGCATCGGGCACAGGTGCTAATTGCAAATCACTGAGCTCGAAAGCTTCATCACCTTGACTGACCTGCCACATGTGGTGTTGCATACCGACTTGCCAATGTTGCAAATGACCACCCACGCGCAATGGGACTTGCATGGCGACTTGTCCACTGCTGTGCCAATTCCACCAAGTGGCAGAGGGCGTGGCATGCGCATGGCGCGGCACGCAAGCCACCACCAGTGCGGCGATGGCATGCAGCGACAAGGTGTGGTGTGGTGCGGGCAGGTGTTTGAGTTCGGTGTGCAAGACCGAGGTATTGAATTCACCCTGAAGAAATACATCGCTTCGAAGCACTTGCGCTAAAAAGCCGCTGTTATTGGCCACACCCAAACAGACGGTGCGTTCCAGCCCATCGGCCAACGCCATAGCCGCTTGTTTACGCGTGGGTGCATGGGCAATCAACTTACCCAACATAGAGTCGTAAAAAGAGCTGATCGGCTGGCCGCTGACCAATGCAGCGTCGCAACGCAATTGGGTAGGCGCTTGCCAATACAGCAGCGTGCCGCTTTGCGGCATGTGTTGTTGCGCAGGGTCTTCTGCACACAGACGTGCTTCTATGGCGTGTCCACCATTTTCAAAGCGTTGCAGTACCGTGTCTTGCGACAAGTCCAGCGTTTCGCCCATGGCCAGTCGCAATTGCCATCGCACCAAATCTTCGTTCACCAGTGCTTCGGTGACGGGGTGCTCCACTTGCAAGCGAGTGTTCATTTCCATGAAATAAAACGCACCTTGCTGGCCTTCGCCGGTGTCAAGCAAAAACTCCACCGTGCCTGCACCGGTGTAACCGACAGCGCGAGCCACAGTGACTGCCGCATCGCCCAGTTGCCTGCGCAACGCTGCATTGACCGCAGGCGAGGGGGCTTCTTCGATCAACTTTTGGTGACGCCGTTGCACCGTGCAATCACGTTCACCCAAATGCACCACATGCCCGTGCGCATCTGCCAGCAATTGCACTTCCACATGGCGTGGTTTGAGCAATGCCCGTTCAAGCAACAAACGACCATCGCCAAAAGCGGTGAGTGCTTCTTGGCAAGCACTTTGCAGAGCTTGGTCTAGCCCGGAGGCATCCGTCACCAAACGCATGCCACGTCCACCTCCGCCTGCGCTGGCTTTGACCATCAGCGGAAAACCCATGCCCAAGGCTTGTTGTGTCAGCATCGACAAATCGGTGCTGGCTTCGCGGCTGCCAGGCAACACCGGCACGCTTGTCGCCCGAGAATTTGTGCGTCAGTACCTGGAGTGCGCGACAATAGAGTCAACATTGTCATTGAAGGTCCCGCCATGGAACTCACTGCCGTTCTAACTCCCGCCGAAGAAGGCGGCTATGTCGCCCTCAATCCGGAGACTGGTACGACAACCCAGGGCGAAACCGTCGAAGAAGCGGTTGCAAATCTTAAGGAAGCCACAGCTCTTTACCTGACCGAGTTTCCGCTTCCTAGCCCCGGACATCCCGTGGTCACCATGTTCAGCCTGCCGGCGCATGCCTAAACTGCCACGCACCTCCGGG
>JBJTXF010000206.1:0-4358 GCA_046082145.1 Limnohabitans sp.
GAACCAGCGCTACAACCCTGACGCCGATACCGAAGCCCGCAGCGGTCGCACCAATTGGCTAACGGTAGGTGCCTTGGTGTTGTCCATGATGTTCGGTGCGACTGCGCTCATTTCCAGGCTGGCTTACGGTTTTCAACGTTATTTCGGATCGCAAATAGAAGAAGCCCGAAAAATTTCCCAATGAGTTTTTTTTTCAGCGTCCGGTCAGTTTTTCGATCGGCTGCTCAGCCACCGCATGCAGCATCACGGGAATGACTTTGCGGGGCGCCAACTCTTGCAAAGGTAATAAAACAAATGCACGCTCCATCCAGCGCGGGTGTGGCACGGTTAGCCAGTGGCTTTGTATTTTGGCGTCGCCATAAAAAATCACGTCTAAATCCAATGTACGGGGCGCGTTTTGCAAGCCTCGCACCCTGCCCGCCGCCCGTTCTGTCTGTTGCAATGCCGCCAATAAATCAGGGGCGTTCATGGCTGTGCGGATATGCGCCAGGGCATTGATGAACGTGGGGCCTGAAGCTTGCCAAGGTGCGCTTTTGTAAAGCGATGATGTGGCGATGAGCTGTGTATGCGGCAATTGCGCCAGCGCTTGCAATGCTTGTTGAACCATGCGCAACGCATCGCCGAGGTTGGCGCCTACTGCGATGTAGGCGTCTACCGGTTCACGTATTGGTTTTACCAATGGCATTCGACTTGTCGCCGGCAGGTTTACGGCGGCGACGTGGGCGTTTTTTGGGCTCACCCTCCGCACGAACAGCACGAGGAGCAGGTTTGACAGCTTGCAGCAAAGCTACGCGGCTATCGTCGTCGGCCAAACTGAAGTCTTCCCACCAGTCGGCCAGTTCGACTTCCAGCTCACCGACCTCGGCGCGCAAGCACATGAAATCGAAACCAGCTCGAAAACGCGGTTGTTCCACCAAGCCATAAGGTGCACTGCCGGTGCGTTTTTCAAAACGCGGTTGCATGGTCCAGATTTCGCGCATGTCACCCGCCAATTTGCCACGGCCCGACACGTCGCCAATGCGGGCGTTGAACACTTCCTCAATCGCCTCTTGAAGCGCAGGAAACACCGCCATTTGACCGGTGCGTGCTTGCCAAGCTTCGCGCACATCGGCCCACAACACACATGCCAACAAAAAACTGGGGGCGACCGGTTTTCCCTCGCCCACTCTTCTGTCCGTGTCTTGCAAAGCGGCTTGAACAAACGGCGTGTCCGCCCGTTCAACCACCACATCTAACAAGGGATAAATGCCTTTGGCCAGACCGAGTTGTTTCAATTGCTCAATGCTGGCCAGGGCGTGTCCTGTTTGCAGCAACTTGAGCATTTCATCAAATAAGCGGCTTTGCGGCACATCGGCCAACAGTTCCATCATGGACTTGAGAGGCTTGGCCGTGCGGGCTTCGAGCTTAAAACCCAGCGAGTTGAGTTTGGCGGCAAACCGAACCGCACGAATGATGCGCACCGGGTCTTCACGGTAGCGCGCGGCGGGTTCACCAATCATGCGGATCACGCGTTTGGCGGCATCTTCAAACCCATGGTGGTAGTCGACAACTTCTCCGACACTGGGGTCGTAATACATGGCGTTGACGGTGAAGTCGCGTCGCGTGGCGTCCTCGTCTTGAGGCCCCCACACGTTGTCTCGCAACACCCGGCCACTGGCGTCCACCGCATGGGTCATGTTGGATAAGGCTTTTTTGCTGGTGCGCTCGTTGCCACTCACCTGCTCGGCATCGTTGCTGTCCAAATGGGCACGAAAGGTAGAGACCTCGATCACTTCGTGGTCACGACCGCGCCCATACACCACATGCACGATGCGAAAACGTCTGCCGATGATGAAAGCGCGCCGAAAACAAGCCTTGACTTCTTCGGGTGTGGCGTCAGTCGCCACATCGAAATCTTTCGGCTTTAAACCGACCAGCAAGTCGCGTACCGCCCCCCCCACGATGTACGCTTGAAAACCACGCTCCTGCAAGGTTCGCACCACATTCCAAGCGCGATCGTCTACCAAGTCGGGGTCGATACCATGGGTACTCGCTGGAATGACACGGCGCTTGCCAAAGCGGGTCTTGCTGCTTGCGCCAGATTTGCCAAACAGGTTTTGAATGATTTTTTTGATCATGGGTGCCCGAAAAGATCGAGGATACGCCAAGAACGCGCCTGGGCAATTTCCCTCAATGCGGGACCGGGGTTGGTAACCACTGGAACTTGTACTTTTTCCAGCAATGGCAAATCATTGGTGGAGTCGCTGTAAAACGTGGCACTGACTTGCGACCAGTCCAAGCCCTGCTTAGCCAACCAATCGGTCACGCGCATGACTTTGCCTTCGCGCAATGTAGGCACTCCGGCAATTTCACCAGTGATTTGCCCATCCGCATCTCGCTCGAGCTCCACCGCCAGCAGCACATCCATGCCAAAGGCTTTGGCAATCGGGCCGGTGACAAATTCGTTGGTGGCAGTCACCATCACCAGGGTGTCACCTTGCGCACGGTGGTGCTCAACCAATGCCGTGGCTTGCGGCTTGATGGCGGGCTGAATCACTTGCTGCATGAATTGCAAATGGGCGGCTTGGGCGGCCTCCCAACCCCGCTCTCGCACCGTGCGTGTACCAAACCGAACATATTCGTGTATGTCCAAGCAGCCAGCCAAGTAGTCGTCATAAAAGGCATTGTTTCTTTGCCGAAAAGTGGCTTCATCTACCCATCCCAAGGAAATTGTGAACTCCCCCCAAGACTGGTCAGAATCCAAAGGCAATAAGGTATGGTCTAAGTCAAACAGAGCAAGTTTCATTTTTGGTTCAGGATTCATCGAGCATGGCTCTGAGCAAGGGAATGGTCAAAGGCCGCTGTGTTTGCAGCGCGTAATGGTCAAGTTGCTCCAGCAAACTGATTAAATGTCCCAGGTCACGGCTAAAACGGCTGAGCAAGTAATCCAGCAATTCTGTACCAAGGTTTAAGCCCAAAGCATGTGCATGGGAGAGCAACACTTCTTTGCGCTGAACATCATCCAGCAATTGCAACTGAAACACATGGCCCCAACCCAATCGGCTGCGCAGGTCTTCACGCAAAGGTAAATCTTGGGGCGGTAAGCTGCCTGCGGCAAGTACCCAAGGCTGTCGTTCTGTACCCGGTGTGGTTGCATTGACAAACCAATTGAAAGCCATGTGTTGTTGTATGGCCGAATACTGTTGTACGTCGTCAAGCAACAACACCTTCCACGCAGGGTTGAACGCCTCGGGCTGATGGGTAGTTTTGTCCATCCAACCCACCTCTGCGCCTTGTTGCCGAAGGTGTCGCGCCACCGCATTCAGCAAATGGCTTTTGCCACTTCCTTGGTCGCCCCACAAATAAGTGGGCACAGGGGAGCGGGTACGGCCCGCCGTCCACAATTTCAAATGCGAGAGTGCTGCGGCATTGTGGCCAGGATAAAAATTGGCCAAGCTGGGACCAATCGACACCCCGATGTCCAATGCAATTTGCTTCATGGGCGGCTAACCCGCATACAAACGGCTGGCGAAATAACGTTCGCGCAAACGCCGCAACGCCACAAGCAGCACCGCGCTGGCGGGCAAAGCAATCAAGACACCGACAAAACCGAGCAACTGGCCAAATGCGAGCAATGCAAAAATCACGACCAAAGGATGCAAACCGATGCGCTCACCGATCAAGCGTGGGGTCAGCACAAAACTCTCGAGCAACTGCCCTATACCAAACACCACCAGCAGCATGAGGCCGGCTTGCATGGGCGCCATTTCCAAAAACCCGCAAAGGGCGGCCAACAACAAGCCCACACCAAACCCCACATACGGCACAAACACCGCCATGCCGGTCAATATGCCGATCGGCCAGGCCACCGACAAGCCAAACAGGGACAAACCCGCCACGTAATAAACCGACAAGCACAGCATGACCAACATCTGACCGCGCAAATATTCGCCCAGCACTGCGTCAGCTTCTTCTACAAAACGGATTACCGAAGGCTCAGCTTGGCGCGGTAACCAATCGCGCATGTGAGCCACCATATGGTGCCCATCCATAAGCAAATAGAACAATGCGACCGGCACCAACACCAGATTGCCAACCAAAGCCAACGCCACACTGCCGCCAATGCGCAATGAGGCCAGCACTGAATCCATGCCGTTGTGCCACAAAGCTTGTGTTTGGGAGACAACGAATTCTTTGATGCCTTGCGGGTCAAGTTGAATATCGATACCAACGCTTTGCAGCAACGGCTCCAGCGTGGTTTGCAATTGCGCCAGCAAAACAGGCAACTGGGTTTGTAAGCGAGCTGCTTCTTTGAACAACACCGGCACGATCAGTCCGACAAATGCCACCAATAACAGCAAGAAAACGGTTTCGCACAG
>JBJTXF010000207.1:0-4267 GCA_046082145.1 Limnohabitans sp.
CACCATCTGAATTGCGTGCAAGTGCAAGACGATTGGCTCGTAATTGCGGAAAATTGGGATTGGTTGTGGTGGATTATTTACAGTTGATGAGTGGGAGCAGTAACGCCGAACTTGACAACCGTGCAACTGAATTAGGCGAAATTTCTCGTGGTTTGAAAATGTTGGCCAAAGAGTTGCAGTGTCCTGTTATTGCCTTGTCTCAGCTCAACCGGGGCGTAGAACAAAGAACAGACAAGCGCCCCATGATGAGCGATTTGCGTGAATCGGGAGCGATTGAACAAGACGCAGATGTGATCATGTTCATCTACCGAGACGATTACTACAACAAAGATTCAAAGGAACCAGGGGTTGCAGAAATCATCATTGGTAAGCAGCGTAATGGACCCACCGGAACAGTTAAACTGACTTTCCTTAAACCGATTACCAAATTTGAATCTTATGCTTCTATAGGCTCTGATTATTGAGTGCTATAAAACTTCGCTGGCAAAGTCAGCCAATCTAGAACGCTCACCCCTAGCGAGAGTGATATGAGCTCCATGCGGCCAACCTTTAAAACGGTCAACCGCAAAAGTCAGTCCAGAGGAACCTTCTGTGAGATATGGAGTGTCGATTTGGGCAATATTACCCATGCAAATGATTTTGGTTCCCGGACCTGCTCGTGTAATCAGTGTTTTCATTTGCTTGGGTGTCAAGTTTTGAGCCTCATCGATGATCACAAATTTATTCAAAAATGTACGGCCTCTCATGAAGTTCAAACTCTTGATTTTGATTTTGCTTCTGATTAATTCATTGGTTGCTGCTCGTCCCCATTCGCCAGCGCTGGTATCGGTCTTGCCAAGTACTTCTAAATTGTCATCCAAAGCACCCATCCAAGGCCCCATTTTTTCTTCTTCTGTGCCCGGTAAAAAGCCAATATCTTCCCCGACACTCACGGTTGCTCTAGTCATGATAATTTCTGTGTATCGGCGTTCGTCAAGTACTTGTACCAAGCCAGCAGCTAATGCCAACAAAGTTTTGCCAGTACCCGCTGTGCCAGTCAGAGTCATAAAATCTATGTCAGGATCCATAAGCATGTTCATAGCAAAATTTTGCTCCCTGTTTCGAGTGGTGATACCCCAAGCAGCATTTTTTAAGTGGCTATAGTCTTTGAGTGTTTTGAATACGGCTGATTTGCCGCGAATTTCTGTCACTTTTGCGTAAAGGCTTGGCTCACCATGTGATTCAAAATAAACAAACTGGTTGATATGCATATTTGCAACTATTGCACCGCTGATTCGATAGTAGGTGTATCCAGCACTTTGCCAGCTTTCAACAGTTTTGGCTT
This sequence comes from Limnohabitans sp., assembly GCA_046082145.1. Classification (GTDB taxonomy): domain Bacteria; phylum Pseudomonadota; class Gammaproteobacteria; order Burkholderiales; family Burkholderiaceae_C; genus Limnohabitans. The sequence goes on from JBJTXF010000207.1 coordinate 1,325, forward strand.
GTTTGGACCAGAAATCCTGTGACAAGGCCAATGAGCCTGAGTACAAAAGATCGCCATCTTCTAGTGTTTTATCGTTTTGGTAGTCTTCTGCATGTAGTCCAAGCGCACGTGCTTTGACACGCATATTGATATCTTTGCTGACCAAAACCACTTGTCGTTTTGGATACAGTCCACCAATTGCTTTGACAACACCCAAAATTTGATTGTCTGCTTTTCCTTGTGGAAGACTTGTGGGTAGGTCGAATGCCAGAGGCATGGTTTGGAAGAACAGTTTGCCACCTACGTTTTTATGACCAGTAGCAGATAACTGTAATCCTTTTGAAATATCAGAGTTGCTGACAACAACAAGTGCGTCGAGTGTACGGCTGGTTTGACGCGCATTTCTAGCAACTTCCGTCATACCTTTTTTATGACTGTCGAGTTCTTCTAGGACAATCATGGGTAAAAAAATATCGTGTTCTTCGAAGTGAAACAAACACATGGGGTCATGCATTAGGACGTTTGTGTCAAGAACAAAAAGTTTTTGAGTCGTAGATTTCTTTTTGGAAACTGACGCAGTGGGAGGGTCAACTGCGATTAGACCGAAATGTTTTGTATCGTTGTTTGATACTTTTTTTTGGCTTTGCTTTAATGTCATGGGGGGGACTTGTTGAGGTGCCTCCTCGAGTCCGACCAAAGATCGAGTTAATTGGTTAGAAACCACAGACATCCTATTTATTTTCCCAAGACTCGAAGTTGACTGATTAGCTGTTATCTTCGATGGAAGTATGTCTGCTTTTTTACGAGGTGCAGGCGGAAGAGGCATGTATCAAACAGCCGCAGTAGATTTTTTCAGTGCTTTCACAGCTTTTAGTACTTCATCTACGTGGCCTGGAACTTTGAGTCCACGCCATTCCTGCTTCAAAACACCATCAACTCCAATGAGAAAGGTGCTGCGTTCGATACCTTTTACTTTTTTGCCGTACATGATTTTATTTTTGACAACGCCAAACATGTGACACATTTTTTCTTCAGTGTCAGCAATCAATTCAAATGGAAGTTCTAATTTTTCTTTGAAGCTGTCGTGAGAACGCATATTGTCACGAGACACGCCAAATATTACTGCTCCAGACTTGGTAAATTCTTTGAATTTGTCCCGAAACTGCATGGCTTCTGTGGTGCAACCGGGCGTGTTATCTTTGGGATAGAAATAAAGAATTACGATTTGACCAACGTGAGATTGGTGTGTTACTTTGATGCCGCCAGTGGCGTTTGCTTCAAATTCGGGAAGGTGTTTATTGACAACAAGCGCCATGGTTCTGAATCCGTTGTGACATTAATGCTCAAGAGACTTTCTTTAACCCTGCATTTTATCTCTAAATGAAAAAGCTGAGCAGTGATGTTCATTGCATGCCTAGCTTAACTCAAAGTCAAAGTTGGTGAGTCAGCAACTTCAATTAACAGAATGGCAGTTACCTTGCGTCCTTCGGATGCCAACACGTTAAATGTTCGACATGCAGCTGCCGTGTCCATGGTTTCAACACCAACGCCGCAATGTATGAATGAAATCAAAGTATGGGGGGGAAGAAAAAATTGTTTTTTTCCGCAACCAATCAGCACAATTTCGCATTCTGTTTGAAGCACGGTATTGGAATGTTCGGCTATGTCATTGAATAAATCATGACCTAGCCAAGGTTTGACAGTGCCAATAGCACTGACAAGTAAATGGTGTGGATAGGGTTTACCGTTGACCGCTATCCAATTTGACCCATATGAGGTGATGCATATATGCTCTGAGCGATCAGGCTGTATTTTCATAGTGCCAAACAGTGGGCGTGGTGAGAACCCTAAATTATGTTCAAATTATAGACTTTTCGTAAAAAGTGAACATGGAGTTGAGTTGAAAAACATCCAAAAATCATCCAAGCTGGACAATGTTTGTTATGACATTCGAGGCCCAGTTCTTGAAAAAGCGCGACAGATGGAAGAGGAAGGGCACAAGATCATCAAGCTCAATATTGGCAATTTAGCGGTTTTTGGTTTTGATGCCCCAGAAGAAATCCAACAAGACATCATTCGCAACTTGCCAAGCGCAGCAGCTTACTCTGACAGCAAAGGCATATTCGCTGCACGCAAAGCAGTGATGCAATATAGCCAGCAACAAGGCATAGATGGTGTTGGATTAGATGATATTTATTTAGGTAACGGTGCCAGTGAGTTGATTGTGATGGCTACCAATGCCTTACTGAACACAGGTGACGAATTGTTGCTTCCAGCACCGGACTATCCCCTGTGGACGGCTGCTGTCAGTTTGTCAGGCGGAACGCCGGTGCATTACCTGTGCGATGAAGCAAACGCATGGATGCCTGATTTGCAAGACATCAAAGCTAAGATCACTAAAAAGACAAAAGGTATTGTGGTCATCAACCCTAACAACCCTACGGGCGCTCTTTATTCAGACGAATTATTGAAAGGTATCGTAGCGCTTGCTAGAGAGCATGATCTGATCATTTTTGCGGATGAGGTTTACGACAAAGTCCTCTACGATGAGGTGCACCATACCGCTATTGCCAGCTTGTCGAAAGATGTGTTGACCTTAACCTTTAACTCGCTCTCTAAAAGTTATCGTTCGTGTGGTTATCGTGCTGGTTGGATGATCGTTTCTGGTGATAAAAAACCTGCCAAAGACTACATCGAGGGGCTGAACATGCTGTCTTCGATGCGTTTGTGCGCTAACGTGCCTGGTCAAAGCGCTATTCAAACAGCGCTTGGTGGCTACCAAACTATCAATGACTTGATCAAGTCAGGCGGTAGATTGCGCAGACAACGTGATTTGGCTTACGAATTGATCACGGCCATTCCAGGTGTGACTTGCGTTAAACCGCAAGCGGCTTTGTATATGTTTCCTAAGCTGGATCCAAAGATGTACCCCATCAAAAACGATCAGCAATTTATCAATGAACT
>JBJTXF010000208.1:0-6088 GCA_046082145.1 Limnohabitans sp.
CTTCTAAAGCCAGTCCACTTTGCAACAACAACGATTCAAAGTGTTGCGGTTCATACCCCAGCGATTTACAAACCACTTGCTGGTGGGGGTCTGTTGGCAATGTGGCTTGGCGCATTTTTTCTACTTCGCTTCGGCCGTTGGAGAAAAACGGCAATTCCTCCAAAACATCTTGCGCGTTTTCAACCAACTTGGCACCTTGCCGAAGCAGTGAATGACAACCACGTGAGAGCACCGAATGGATTGACCCGGGAATGGCGAAAACTTCTTTGCCTTGAGAAAGCGCCAACTCCGCAGTGATCAGCGAACCCGATTTCATCGCCGCTTCCACCACCAAAACACCATGGCTCAGGCCGGCAATCAATCGATTTCGTCTCGGGAAATGGTGAGGCAAAGGCGGTGTGCCCGGCGGCAATTCGCTCAGTAACCAACCGTGTTGCGCCACTTGCCTGGCCAAGCTGTGGTTTTGCCTGGGATAGACGCGATCTAAACCGGTGCCCACCACAGCGACCGTGGCACAACGGCGGTTGTTGGCGCACTCCAAGGCACCTTGGTGTGCGGCTGCGTCAATGCCCATGGCCAAGCCCGACACAATGCAACAACCCGACTGTTGCAACTCATCGGCAAATCGGCGTGCGTTTTCTTTGCCCTGCGGCGTGGGGTTGCGAGTGCCGACCATCGCCACACCCAGCAAGCATGCATGCTGCAACTGGCCCTGTGCAAACAACACCAATGGTGGTTCGTCAATGTCGCGCAGGCTAGCAGGATACCTAGGATGTGCCCAGGTCCAAATCTCTTGCTGCATACCTGGTATGGTTTGCGCCAACCAGACGTGGGTGCGCTCACACACCGCTTCCCACTCTGGGGGAATACGTTGCAAAGATTGCGCCTGGCTCTCCGAGACAAACCGCTGTAACTCAGAAACCGGTTGCGCAAAGACGGCGCTTGGGTGACCAAATTCGCGAACCAATATGTGCTGCGCATTGGCCCCCACCAAAGGCGTCAAGCCCAAGCGAAGCCAGTCGCGCCAGTGGTCAGGTGCGTTGGCTTGATCGGCGCTTGCCAAGTATAAAGAACTGTCCATCGACATGTATCCTGCTGCTTTTGAAGCAAGCTTAGGCAGACCGGCGCATCGGCGGAAAACCGACACTGCGTTTTTATGAAACCGTCGCGCGCCAGCGGGGTTTTCAAAAAAGCGACAATAAGGACATGGCTTTACTACCCATTCTTTCTTACCCAGACCCACGGTTGCATACCGTCGCCAAACCTGTTGCAGCGGTCGATGAGCGCATACGCACCTTGGCAGCTGACATGCTCGAAACCATGTACGACGCCAAGGGCGTGGGATTGGCCGCCACCCAAATCAATGTGCACGAACGCATGCTGGTGCTTGATGTCTCCGAAGAGCGCAACCAACCTCAGGTGTTGATCAATCCCGAGTTGGTGTGGGCCAGCGAGGAGCAGGTCAAAAATGAAGAAGGTTGTTTGTCAGTCCCCGGCATATACGACGGCGTGGAAAGACCGGCTCGGGTCAAGGTGCAGGCACTCAATGAACATGGCGAATCCATCACCATTGAAGCCGATGGCTTGCTGTCCATATGCATACAACACGAAATGGACCATTTGATGGGCAAAGTCTTTGTCGAGTACTTGTCGGTACTCAAACGCATGCGCATCAAAAGCAAATTGCTCAAAGCCCAACGCGAACTCGAGCGCTGATTCATGCGTTTGGTTTTCGCCGGCACCCCGGAGTTTGCGCGCACGGCGCTCTCGGCCATACATGCGGCAGGACACGACATCGCTTTGGTCATGACACAACCTGACCGACCAGCGGGTCGCGGCATGAAACTACAAGCCTCTGCGGTCAAACAATACGCCATCGAACACCATATGCCTGTCTGCCAGCCGGCCAGCTTGCGTTTGGATGGCAAGCACGCCGCAGACGCACTGCATGCTCAGCAAGCCATTGCCAACAGCGTTGCACAAGCCATGGTGGTTGTGGCTTACGGACTGCTCTTACCTGAATGGACATTGCACAGCGTACCGCTGGGCTGCCTAAATATCCACGCTTCTTTGCTGCCGCGCTGGCGCGGTGCTGCGCCCATTCAACGCGCCATCGAAGCGGGTGACAAAGAAAGCGGTGTGTGTATCATGCAAATGGACACCGGATTAGACACCGGGCCGGTGCTGATGCGCGAAAGTCTGACTATCACCGCCACAGACACCAGCTCCCATTTGCAAGACAAATTGGCCGCCATGGGTGCACGATTGATCGTTGATACGCTGGGCTCGTTATCGCAACTCAACGCCCAAATGCAATCCACGCAAGGCGTGACCTATGCTGCCAAAATTTTGAAGGAAGAAGCGCTGATCGATTGGTGCCAGTCAGCCGGCCTTTTATCGCAACGTATTCGTGCGTTTGACCCATTCCCCGGCGCGCACACGGTGTTTAACCAACAAACATTGAAGGTCTGGTCAGCATCAACGCTGACTGAGCAAAGCCACGTAACGCCGGGCACGGTGCTTCGCTTGCATGCTGATGCGCTGGATGTGGCTTGCGGGCAAGGTGTGCTGCGGATTCACCAGGTACAAAGACCCGGTGGCAAGCGTATGAGCGCCGCTGAGTTTTTACACAGCCAGCCCTTGACTGTTGGTCAGGTGTTGGGCGAAGCGTCCCACTGAGCGATGTTTTTTGATCCCGCCAACTTTCGCCATCCGGCATTTCGCCAAGGCATGGTCGACACCCTCAAGGTAGCCCCTGGTATTTGGGCATGGGGTTTGATGACCGGCGTGGCCATGGTGCAAGCCGGGCTGGGCACGCCGATGGCGGTAGCCATGACCTTGCTGGTGTACGGGGGTAGCGCGCAACTGGCTGCCATTCCTCTGCTGGGCGCAGGCGCGCCCGCTTGGGTGATATTGGCCACCGCTTTTTGCGTGAATTTGCGTTTTGCAGTGTTCAGTTTGCATTTGCGCCAATACATGATGTCCTGGCCACGCTGGCAACGTTTGTCCATTGGCTACTTTATCGCCGACCTCAACTATGTGCAATTTGTCGAACGCTATCCCAACCCTGCCAATCACCCCGAAAGCCAGCGCAGCGAAATGGCGTATTTGTGCGGTAACTGCTTTTTAAATTGGTTCGGTTGGCAAGTCGCGAGTTTGGCGGGCATTGTGATGGCCGCACAAATACCGTTGCAATGGGGCTTGGGTTTTGCCGGTGTATTGGCTTTGGTCGGCATTTTGTGTTCACTCAGTCAGTCGCGCATGCGGGTGATTTCACTGGGCGTCTCAGGTACGGCTGCGGTAGCTGCATTTGCGCTGCCCTTGCGTTTGAATATTCTGGTGGCCATCGCTGCCGCGGTGGCCGTGTGCTTGATGATCGAACACACTTCGATGGCGGACAAAGAGGCCAAATCCTGATGGAGTGGTCAGATGCATTCATCGCCGTTGGCTTGGGTGTCATCACATTGGTGACGCGGTGTTTTTTCTTTATCTCCCAACGAGAACTGCCCTTTCCTGCGTGGGCGCAACGCGGCTTGCAATACGCACCCATCGCTGCGCTTGCCGCGGTGGTGGTGCCTGAAATCGTGGTCAGTCACGGCGCATTGGTGAGCACATGGCAGGATGCACGCTTGTTCGGTGCAGCAGCCGGGGCTGGCTTTTATTTTTACAAGCGCGGCCAAGGTCAAGCCGTGCTGGGTACCATCATCGTCGGCATGACGGTGTATTTGCCGCTGCATGTCGGGCTGGGCTGGTGAATATTCCTTGTGCGAGTACACCGCAATCACTGCCCTATCTCAAAGTGGTTTTCTTTGTGAATTCGCACCACACCCCTCCGCCTAAAATGACCAAAAAATGACACACGGAGACAAACCCCATGCAAATCATCCGCTTCGCCGATCTGTGCGCACAGGGCCAAGCCCGTGACAAGCGCGTGTTCATCCGCGCCGACCTGAATGTTCCGTTTGATGACAAAGGTCAGATCTCCGAAGACACGCGTATCCGTGCGTCGGTTCCTGCCATCCAAATGGCGCTGGATGCAGGCGCTGCGGTCATGGTCACTTCGCATTTGGGTCGTCCCACCGAAGGTGCATTCAAGCCCGAAGACTCCCTAGCACCGGTGGCCAAGCGGCTATCCGAATTACTCGGCCGCGACGTGCCTTTGGTCGCTGATTGGGTGGGCGGCGTGTCAGTTGCCAGCGGTCAAGTGGTGATGCTGGAAAATTGCCGGGTCAACGTGGGTGAAAAGAAAAACAGTGAATCACTGGCCAAACACATGGCGGCGTTGTGCGATATCTTTGTGAACGACGCATTTGGCACCGCACACCGCGCCGAGGGCACCACTTATGGCATTGCGCAATTCGCCCCGATCGCTTGTGCTGGCCCATTGTTGTCGGCCGAAATCGATGCCATTACCCAAGCTTTGGCCGCGCCCAAGCGCCCGTTGGCAGCCATTGTGGCGGGCTCCAAGGTCAGCACCAAGCTCACCATTTTGCAAGCGCTGTCGCGCAATGTGGACCAGTTGATCGTGGGCGGCGGCATTGCCAACACGTTCATGTTGGCGGCGGGTTTGAAGATCGGCAAAAGCTTGGCCGAACCTGATTTGGTGAGCGAAGCCAAAGCAGTGATCGATGCCATGAAGGCGCGCGGAGCCGAGGTGCCCATCCCCACCGATGTGGTTTGCGCCAAAACCTTTGCGGCGAACGCGCAGGCCACCGTGAAAAAAGCCACCGAAGTGGCCGAAGACGATTTGATTCTGGACATCGGCCCAGACACCGCGGCGCGTTTGGCGACGCAACTCAAAGCCGCCGGCACGATTGTGTGGAACGGCCCAATGGGGGTGTTTGAGTTTGATGCATTTGAAAACGGCACCAAAGTGGTGGCGCATGCGATCGCCGAGTCTTCCGCGTTCAGCATCGCTGGTGGTGGCGACACGTTGGCGGCGATTGCCAAATACGGCATTGAACCCCAGATGGGTTATATCTCTACAGGCGGCGGCGCTTTTTTGGAAGTGCTCGAGGGAAAAACGCTGCCTGCCTTTGACATACTCATGAAACGCGCGGCGTAAACCCGCTCAAATAAGCTCAGGGGACGGCAAATTTTTCTTTGCATCGATTAAGTATGTAAAACTTAAAAAAGAGTTTGTCTTGACCCGTTTTGTCTTTGGCAAACGCCCAAAGTTGCTCAATCACCCAGGTTTGAACCTGACGATTGATCGCATCCGATTCACTGTTTTCCAATGGAGCGGGTAAGTTTTGCAAAGCGCGGGTTTTGAAAGATTCATGCGAGGCTTGCATCTCTTGCAAACGCTGTGCCTGTTCGTCGGGCTGGTCTCTGGTTTGGTGGTACAACAGTTTGAGCGCATCGCTGTAGCGCTCGGTTGGCAACGCATATTGGGTGGCTGCTGCCGCGCACGCACTGCGAAGAGCCGCTGTCAGTGATTCTGTGCTTGGGTTGGCTTGCGCAAACAATGCATGGGCACTTCCGAACCACAGCAGCGCCATCGTCAGTAATCGGCCGTGTGTCGATTTATGCATCAAACTGCAGTCAATACGGGCAAACTGGTGGCGCGCCCTTTGTAATCGGTCCAGCACTGTCGCGTGAAGTCATACAGCTTGCAGGAACGTGCGGTTTGGAAATACCACCGCCAAGAGAACCGCTGAACGATGATGCGGCCAGGCAAAAGATTTTCGAGCTTGGTTTGGGCTTGCTTCAAACGATACAGAGGAATGCTCATGTCCACATGGTGGGCGGTGTGCTCCATGATGTGGTGCATCAAGGCCCCGATCTTGAAGGGGAATGTCAAGTGCACCGTGGTGGACACAAAGGGCTGGGCTTTGGCCCATGCACTGCGGTCATCATGCCAAGAAACTTTGACATGGGTGTGGTGCACATACACCACAAAACCGATCATGGCGCACCAGAACAAAAATGGCACGGCAAAGCTGAACAACATCAACCACCACACCGACTGACCTGTGGCCCAAGCCGCAGCGACCACACCGCCAATCCACACAGCGGCAAACCCGGTGATCAGCCAACTGTCGCGGGTGAAAATTGGGCGGCGTGTGGGCATTTCCTTGGCGTTAGG
>JBJTXF010000209.1:0-8400 GCA_046082145.1 Limnohabitans sp.
AGGGATTTTATGATGCTTAAAGTCAAATCAGCTATCACAGCTTTGTTGCTCAGCGTCACCGTAAGCTACAACATCGCAGACACCACGGATGTCAAAACCCAAACCATTGTTGAAGTCAAAAAAATGGGAGAGCATTGCGAAAATGACCCCAATTGTTTCAACCGCTACCACCCTGCGATCAAGCCCGTGGCGCGTGCCAATCCTGGTGACCTGATTGTGTTACACACCCGCGATGCCTTGGACTCCAAGCTCAACATCAATTCTGTGCCCAAAGATGTCACAGCAATTGACACCAACCTGATCCACCCCATGACGGGACCGATTTATATTGAAGGCGCCAAGCGCGGGGATGTATTGGCCATTAAACTGATTGACATCAACCCGAATGAATACGGCTATACCACGCTGATTCCCGGCTTTGGATTTTTACCGGATATGTTTCCAGATCCCTACGTAGCCAACTGGAAGTTGAACCGTTATGAAGCTGTGTCGGCTGAGTTGCCTGGTGTTCGTATCCCGATGAATGGTTTCATGGGCTCGGTCGGCGTAATGCCTGGCGAGCCAGAAATTGAAGAGTGGTTGGCACGTGAGTCCCAATTGGGTGCTGCGGGTGGCGTGGCTCTGCCACCTCAACCTATCAGTGCCCGTCCTGCAGAAATCTGCGGCCCCAACGGAAGCCACAAAGACAAGTGCTTGCGCACCGTGCCTCCCCGTGAAAACGGCGGCAACATGGACGTCAAGCAAATGGTTGAAGGCACCACCTTGTTGTTGCCTTGTTTCATCGATGGTTGCGGATTTTTCATAGGTGATGTTCACTATGCGCAAGGCGATGGTGAAGTCGCTGGTACCGCCATCGAAATGGGTGCGGTGGTCACTGTCACCACCGAAATCCGCCAAGGCATGGCTTCACTCGTGAAGCAACCCATGTTCGAAGGCGGTTCTCAAATCAAAAAACTCGAACCTGACAGCTTCCATGCCGTGGTCGGATATCCGTTAAAAAAGGCTGGTGAAGTGCCGCCGCAATGGGCGTATTTGGACAGCGAAAAAATCAAGCCCTTGACCAACCTTTCCAATGATTTGACCTTGGCTGCACGCAACTCCATGATCGCTATGCTGGACTGGCTGACGGCCACCAAAGGCCTGAGCAAAGAACAAGCGCTGGTGATTGCCAGCGTCGCTTGTGACCTGCGCATCAGCAATGTGGTCGATGTCCCCAATTACGCGGTGACCACCATTTGTCCGATGGAAATTTTTGACAGAAAATAAAAAACCAGTCTGATACAAAAAAAGAGCGAGTCAACCTCGCTCTTTTTTTTAGCGATTCACTGATGCAAAGACGATTTTTCTTGACCCTCCCTGGCTTGCTAGGTTCAGTGTTTGCGACAGCCACTCCAACCGTTATGGCGCACACGCCCTACCGGTTTTGGAATGTTTTTCGCAAACGTAACATGCAAATCATGACCTCGCTGGAGGATGAGCAGGGTGACGATACCGGTGAGGCATGGGTTGCGGTGCTGCGCGACAATTTGCCCTTGAGCCGAGCCATGGTAAGCAGAGCGCACAAAATGACTCGTACAGCGAGTTTGCTCAAGACAGACCAAGTGAAATTAGCTGTGTTGTCTTACATGCATGCACAACAAATGCTGTCGGGCGCTGAGCCCTTTGCAGAATTTGCACCGATGAACCTGGAAATCTTGATCGATAACGGCAAGCATCTATTGGTGGCACGCACCGATTTTCCGCTCTACCACGGCTATTTGGTGACCATGGCACTGATGGAGGCTGCGGGTGCCTTGAAGCTCCTCAAGCCCGCCTCTGCACGATTCGGTATGAACGTGCACCCGGGTGCGCAGGCCTACTTTTCTGGCGACAAGTTGGAGCCCCCACCTGCACCTGCTGAGCCATGAACCTAACCATGGGCTCTTGGCATGTCAGTGTTCTAGGCTTGAGTTTGGTTGTGTTTAGCTTTACGCCTGCGTGGGGGCATGACTCGATCACCACGGAAATACGCCAACGGTTCATGCAATCCTTACAACAAAGCCAAACCGTGTTGACTTCATCTGCTTCATTGGCAGATAAATCCAGGGCCCATTTCCATATTGCCACCACTTTAGACAGCATCCGGGATTTGTTCAATGAAGATATTCAAAGCCATGGTGCTGTGTATGGGCTGGAGTCAACCGCACTCCTGGCTGAACTCTCACGCGCTGGCTTTTCCTTGCGCAAATCAGAAAGCATCGGCACCTATTTGTCGCCACTGCAACATTACCGACTTGCGCTCGAATTAGATCCCAAATCTGCTCATGCCACAGAGCTCAAATACCGTTTATTCAAGAACCAGTTTTACGATAGCTTTACAGATAACCCACTCAAACCAATCACTCAAACCCGAGAGGAACTGATTCAATTACTACAAATTGGCGAGATTTTGCTCAAATCCAAAGAGCCTGTTGTGCGACATGAAGAGGTCCATTTCATTCAAGCCATTCATACATTGCAAGCCATTGACCAACAGTTGCTGTCAGCCACAGAAGGGAGAAAAAAATTCAAACAGCTGCTCACAGGCTTACGCAACAACTATCCGCACAGTCTCAAAGTGTTAACGCTTGAGGCCTTGGGTGCCTCGTATTGATTCAATCTGTATGAATCTTTTCTCAAATATTTTTCGGTTGTTGGTGACGAGTTTCTTCTCCTTATCCTTGTCTACATTCGCACACCAAACTGGCAACAGCTACCTTACCATCACCGAAAAACAAAGTCAGTTGCAAATCGATTTGGATTTCATTGTTCGCGACTTGGACAATCTTTTGCAGTCCCCCACTCTGACCGATACACCTGTGCCTGTGCCCACGGCTGCGGCCACGCCAACCCCCGAACAATTACTGGGCTTACAACCGTCCATCACCCAAGTCATTCAAGAATCGCTTGGAGTGCAACTCAATGAGCAAGCGCAAACCTTGGCGTTTGTTTCTCAGACTGTGGTCCTGCGCAACGATGGACTTTATGTACGCCAACGTTTTGTCAGCACGAATATTCCGTCATCCATCCAATTTGTGGTGGTGCGTTACAGCTTTTTCAACCAAAACGATAAGCTAGGGCGAGCTTTTTTCAAGCTTCAACTGGGCAAAGACGAAATCTCGTCAGTGTTTGACTCCAGTACGCCAATCCAACGCTTTGCTTTAGGCGACTCAAAACGCTGGTCCACCATCGGATTGTTCACCCTTGAAGGCGCTTGGCATATTTGGGGCGGTCCAGACCATTTGCTGTTTCTTTTGACGCTTTTGCTACCCGGGTTGATGCTGCTGCACCGCACCACAGCCACCTCTGACACTGACGCCCATGGCACCCAGACTGCCGGTTTGTTTGCGCTCAAAGTGATTACAGCATTCACCGTGGCTCATTCCATCACCTTGCTTGCTTCGGTCCTTGATGTGATCTCCTTGCCATCACACTGGATTGAATCGGCCATTGCTTTGTCCATCATGATTTCAGCCGGCTTGAATCTGCAATCACGGATTCAATGGAGCCAATGGAAGTTGGCGCTCTTTTTTGGTCTGATCCACGGCATGGGCTTTGCCAATGGTTTACGCGAGTTGGGTTTGTCGCCAACGTATTTCATCGAAACTGTATTGGCTTTCAATATCGGGGTTGAATTGGGCCTGATAGCCGCAGTGCTCGCAGTAGGGATTCCCATTATCTTGATGGCCAAGACAGCTCAGTTCAAACAACTTTTCATGACCTATGGTTCTTGGGGTGTTTTGCTGGTGTCCGGTATGTGGTTGGTGCAAAGGTTGATGGAATAAATCAAGACGATGGAATTCGAGAGTCCGCTACATTACATCTACTCAATGCACATGCATTAACTGCGTGGCCAGCGTCACCAATCCGATACCGGCCAATAACCACAGCACTTGCATAGATGTGGCAGACGCAGTCAAACGTTTTTGTAACTGCGGAATCAAATCGGCCAAAGCCACATACACATAGCTGCTGCTGGCGATCACCAATAAAAACGGTAACCAATCTTCATGGCCTTCTATCAGGTAAAAGCCTATCAAGCCGCCGATCACTGTGACACCGCCCGCCAAAGACAATTTCAATAAAGCCGCACGGCCCTTTCCAAAACCACGCTGCAATACCGCCAAATCCCCCATGTGGTGAGGCGTTTCATGGGCCAGCACTGCCAATGATGCCGCCACACCTAAACTGAAATTGGTCATGAAGGCTGCTGCAACCAAAATGCCGTCGCCAAATGCATGCACACTGTCCCCAGCCAAGACCGCCCAACTGCCAGCGAACCCTTGCGGGTTTTCGTTGTTTGAATCGTCTTCGTGGTAGTGCGCATGGTCGTGTGCAGCGCCATGCACATGGTGATGGCCTTCGCCATGTTCGTGCCCGTGGTGCCACAGCTCCGCCTTGTCCAGCAAAAAGAAAAATACCAGCCCTGCCAACAACGTGGTGAATAGCAAATGCGGTGTGATGTCGGATTCAAATGCTTCTGGAAGTAAATGCATGAAGGCGGTAGCCAACAAAGCGCCCGCTGCCAAACTGAGCAAATGCTGAGTGAAACGCATCATCAGCGCACGGGCCAACAGCGCAGCCAACAATACACTTCCCACTCCAGCAGTTAACGTGCCCGCCATGATTGCCAGCAAAACCCAATTCATACGCTTCTCATTTCATTAAATCAAACCATTTGAGCATTCTTTGCCATCCGTCTTTTGCCTCCGCATCGCGATAGCTAGGTCGGTAATCGGCATGAAAGGCGTGCGGTGCGTTGGCATACACATGGATCAAACTGCGGCGCGCTGCGTCGCTGCCACTGATCAAAGCCGTTTGCATTTTTTCTACGGCATCCATGGGTATTCCGGTGTCAGCACCACCATACAAACCCAGCACCGGTGCTTTGAGTTGCCCCACCAGATCGATCGCGTGTCGAGGATTCAATGCGGACACCGGGCCATTCAATCTGCCATACCAAGCCACACCTGCTCTCACCTTGGGGTTGTGGGCTGCGTACAACCACGTGATACGTCCACCCCAACAAAACCCTGTGATGCCGAGCTTGGACACATTGCCGCCCTGGCTGGCGGCCCAAACCACACAAGCGTCTAAATCGTCCATGACTTGCTCATCAGGGACTTTTGAAATCACTTCGACCATCAACTTACCGATTTCAGCGTAGCTGCTTGGATCACCTTGTCGCAACATCAGCTCTGGCGCTATCTCCATGTAACCTTGCTGAGCCAATCGCTTGGTGATGTCAGCGATGTATTCATGTACACCGAAAATTTCTGAAACCACCAATACCACCGGGCAATTGGTTTGGCCCAAGGGCACGCTACGGTACACAGGCATTTGAAAACCATTGACATTCACCATGGCCTCACCGCACAGCAAACCTTCACTGCTGGTGCGGATGGACGTTTGAGCGAACAACGGCACACAAGCGCTGGCATAACCTATGCCAAGCGTTGTCTTGAGCCATGTGCGTCGGTCGGGAGATTCAAAATTTTTCGCGGGTACAAGCAACGCGGTTGCATCGTTGATGAGTGAATGGTTCATTGAACGTGCATCCAAAAATATTTCGTTACAGCAAGCATTCGATTATGCGCCGTGATAGTGACATGCAATCAATGTGCTTCTTCCCAATTATTACCCACTCCCACCTCGGCGAGCAAAGGCACTTTGAGTTGCGCCACAGCGGACATCAGTTGGGGGATTTCTTGGCGAACCCAATCCACTTCGTGGTACGGCACTTCGAACACCAATTCGTCATGTACTTGCATGATCATACGTGTGCCATTGTGCTTGGTATCTAGCTCTTGTTGAACCTTGACCATGCTGAGCTTGATCAAATCAGCAGCTGTGCCTTGCATCGGTGCATTGATGGCGGCACGTTCTGCGCCGCCTCGTCGCGGCCCGTTTGGTGAATTGATTTCTGGCAAGTACAAACGCCTGCCAAACACCGTCTCGACATAACCTTGGGCTTTGGCCTGTGCGCGGGTGTCTTCCATGTAGCGCTTGACACCGGCGAAGCGCTGGAAATAACGCTCGATGTAGTTTTTGGCAGCGGTGTTGTCAATGCCCAATGCCTTGGCCAGTCCGAAAGCACTCATGCCGTAAATCAAACCGAAATTGATCACCTTGGCATAGCGACGTTGCTCGCTGCTGACGGTATCGGGTGTCAATCCAAACACTTCTGCCGCAGTGGCTTTGTGTACATCCAGTCCTTCATGAAATGCTTTGAGCAAAGCAGGGTCTTCACTGATGTGCGCCATGATGCGTAGTTCAATCTGACTGTAATCGGCACTGGCAATCACATGGCCGGGCGCGGCCACAAAGGCTTCGCGCACCCTTCTGCCTTCGGGTGTGCGAATAGGAATGTTTTGTAGATTGGGGTCATTGCTCGACAAACGACCGGTGACCGCAACCGCTTGTGCATAGTGGGTATGTACCCTGCCGGTTTGCGGCATCGCCAATTGCGCCAATTTGTCGGTGTAGGTGCCTTTCAATTTAGAGAGCGAACGATGTTCCAAAATCTTTTTGGGCAAAGGATAGTCTTCAGCCAATTTCTCCAACACCTCCTCATCGGTGCTGCGAGCACCGGTGGCGGTTTTTTTCACCACCGGCAAACCGAGTTTGTCAAAAAATATTTCGCCGAGCTGTTTGGGCGAGGCCAGGTTGAATCGTTGACCCGCGATGTCATAAGCCTCTTCTTCGAGCTGCATGATGCGCAAGCCCAATTCGTGGCTTTGTGTGGCCAAATAGGCGCATCAATCAGCACCCCATTTCTTTCAATGCGATAAAGCGTTTCACTGCTTTGCATTTCCAATTGGTACACGAAATTCAATTTTTCATCGGCTTGCAACAGCGGCCATAACCGCTGGTGTACGGCCAAAGTGAAATCTGCGTCTTCACAAGCGTAATGCGAGGCCTTTTCGACCTCTACCTGTGCAAATGAAATCTGGTGCACACCCTTACCGCAGACATCCTCGTACGACAAACCTTGCCGCCCTAAATGTCGTTGGGCCAGGCTCTCCAAACTGTGGGGCTTGTGCACTTCCAACACATAACTTTGCAGCATGGTGTCGTGCACATAACCTTGCACTTCAATGCCGTGGTTGGCAAACACATGTCGATCGTATTTGACATGCTGACCCAATTTGGCTTTGCCCGCATCTTCTAACCAAGGCTTGAGTTTTTCTAACACTTGCGCCAACGGCAATTGCGCGGGTGCATCTGCGGCGTTGTGGGCCAAAGGAATGTATGCGGCTTGCCCTGCGCCCACACAGAAGCTGATGCCTACCAATTGCGCTTGCATTTCCACCAAGGACGTGGTTTCGGTGTCAAGTGCTACCAAGCCAGCCTGTTGGACCTCATCGAACCAACGCTCAAAGCTGTCCCACGTGAGCACGGTCTCGTAATTCACCGGCGCATCCACAACCGGTGCAGATGCATCAAACAAGACACCAACTTCATCCACACCACCACTGGTATGTGCTGTTGCAGAGGCGCGAGGTTGGGAGGCATCTGACCCCATGGCTGAAACCAAGCCCTTGAAACCGTATTGGCGATAGAACTCAAGCAACTCTGTCTCTTGAACCGGCCGCACCAAAATTCCATCGAGATGCGGCCAACCCGGTATGTATTCACGCAGATCGCAATCGGTTTTCATGCTGACCAATTGCCGCCCAACGGCCAACCACTCGCGCGCTTGGCGAAGGTTTTCACCAGCCACGCCTTTGATCTCGTGGGCATGTTCAAGCAATGCGTCCAAAGAGCCGTATTCCATCAGCCATTTGGCAGCGGTCTTCGGGCCCACCTTGGCCACGCCGGGAACGTTGTCTACCGTATCGCCCACCAGCGTCTGGTAATCGATCATCAAATGTGGGGGGACCCCAAACTCTTCAGTGACACCTGCAACATCGCGTTTTTTGCCGTTCATGGTGTCGATGATGGTGATGCGTTCATTCACCAACTGGCTCAAATCTTTGTCGCCACTGGAGACAATCACTTGCATGCCTTGTTCGGCGGCCACATTCGCCAGTGTGGCAATCACATCATCAGCCTCCACACCCGGCACATCGAGCAATGGCCATCCCATCAATTGAACAAGTTGATGTATGGGCTCGATCTGACTGCGCAAGTCATCCGGCATGGGTGAACGCGTGGCCTTGTACTCGGGATAAATCGCATCTCGAAACGTCGGCCCTTTGGCATCAAACACGCAGACCGCATGGGCGGTAGGCCAATCGCGGCGCAGGCTGGTGAGCATATTCACCATGCCGCGTATGGCTCCCGTGGCCTGGCTGCCAGGGTCATTTCTGTCGGCCCGTAAATCGGGCATGGCGTGAAAGGCGCGGTAGAGGTAACTGGAGCCGTCAACCAGAAGTAAAG
>JBJTXF010000210.1:0-4123 GCA_046082145.1 Limnohabitans sp.
GTGACCAAAGCAGCACGCGCGTTCATACCCAATTGAAGTCCGTCACACAATCCCGTTGCAATGGCCATGACGTTTTTGACAGCACCCCCAATTTCCACACCGACGACATCGTCATTGGCATAAATACGCAAGCTGCCACCATGAAACGCTTGAACCAAGGCATCACGTACTGCGGCATGGTGGCTGGCCGCAACCAATGCAGCAGGCAATCCCACGGCCACCTCTTGGGCAAAACTCGGACCGCTCAACACACCTGCTTGCAAATGGACAGCAACCCGTTGTTGCACTTCATGCGCCAACAAGCCATGGGAGCGTGCATGGGTGCTCAGAGTGTGCGCAGCCTCGAAGCCTTTGCATAACCACACCACAGGCGTGCGACCTGCGCACAAGGATATTTCTGTCAGCAACCCACGCAACGAAGCCATAGGCACTGCCAACAAGACCAGGTCAGATACGGGCAGGAGTTGACTCAAAGGCGCGTTGCTGACAGCCAAGGTGTCAGGCAGATGAATCCCAGGCAAATAACGTTGGTTGAAAGACGAGTTGACCATGTCTTTCACATGGTTTGCATGCCTAGCCCACAACGTCACCGCGTGTCGCTGACTGGCTTGTATGGCCAGCGCTGTGCCCCAAGCGCCAGCTCCCGCGATCAGCAATCTCACTGCAATTGCTGTTCAGCTTTCATGCGCAGCTGCTGGTCGTACATGGCTTGGAAATTGATTTCAGCCATGTGCACTGGCGGAAAACCCGCACGCTGAATCACGTCAGCGACATTACTGCGCAGATAGGGATAAATGATTTGAGGACATGCAATACCAGTAATGGGTTGCAACTGGCCTTCAGGCAAGTGGCGTATTTCAAAAATGCCGGCTTGCTTGGCTTCCACCAAAAACATGGTCTGCTCGTTGATTTTGGCGGTGACCGTAGCTGTCACCGTGATCTCATAAACACCTTCAGCTACTTGCGCCGAATCCAAGCCAATTTGTATATCGACTGCTGGTGGATCCTGGGACAACAAAATAGCTGGTGAATTGGGTTGCTCCAACGACATGTCTTTGAGATACACACGCTGAATGAGGAATACGGGTTCGAGGTTGTCTGCCATGTTGGCTTTTCCTGACGTGAAAAACCCGCTCTGAGGCAATGCCTAAGCGGGCTAGGTTAAAAAGCAGATTATCTCAGCTAGATTGAAGTAATGGCAATAAGCCGCCTTGGCTGTCCAAGGCCATCAAATCGTCACATCCACCCACATGAACATCACCAATGAAAATTTGAGGAACGGTGCGTCGGCCCGTCAGAGCCATCATGTGGGCACGGTCTTGGTCGGACAAATCGATACGCACTTCTTCTATGTGAGCGACACCACGCGCTTTCAAAAGGTGCTTGGCACGTGTGCAGTATGGACAAACTGCGGTGGTGTACATCTTGACGGGTGGCATGGTTGTCGTGTGAAAATTTAGACGGTTTTTTCCAAAGGCAAGTTGGCATCCTGCCAATTTTTCAATCCACCGCCCAGGCTGTGGACTCTTTCGTAACCCATTTGCACAGCCAAACGCTGTGCTTTTTGAGATCGCATGCCGCTGGCACAGACCAGTAACAAGGGCCGTTTTTTATCAGGCACAGCTTTGGCGAGTTCAACAGCAATGTTTTCAACAGCTACATGGCGAGCACCGATCAAATGTCCACTGGCATATTCTTCAGCGCTTCGCACATCGACGACGTTGGCTTTTTCGCGGTTGATCAACAGCACAGCCTGTGTGGGTGACAGCCCAGGCGCCCCCAAGGCTTGCAGCGCAGGAAGCAACAAAGCAGTGCCGGAAATCACAGCAACAGATATCAACATCCAGTTTTCGATGAAAAAATTCACGCGCTCAATCCTTCTTTTAGAAGTAGCGCATTCTAGAATCGTTTCCAACCATTTTCACTGGCAAGGTTTCTCTTTCATGCACAAGCTCGTACTCATACGCCACGGTGAATCACTGTGGAACCTGGAAAACCGCTTCACGGGTTGGACCGATGTTGAATTGACCACCACCGGCGTGGCGCAAGCTAAACAAGCAGGCCTGACGCTGCAAAAACACGGATTCGATTTTGATTTGGGTTACACCAGCCTGCTCAAACGCGCCATTCACACCATGTGGCACGCCTTGGACAGTATGGAGCGCTGCTGGCTACCGATTGCCCACCACTGGCGTTTGAATGAGCGCCATTACGGTGCACTTCAAGGGCTGAACAAAGCCGAAACCGCCGAAAAATATGGTGACGCGCAAGTGCTGGCCTGGCGCCGCAGTTACGACGTGCCGCCACCTGCGTTGACGGCTAACGATGTCAGGTGCGAGCGACACGATCTGCGTTATGCCAAATTGCAACCGGGCCAAGTGCCGCTCACCGAATGCCTCAAAGACACGATCGACCGGGTCATGCCGTTTTGGAACGATTCGCTCGCGCCAGCCATGCGCAGCGGCAAACGCGTTTTAGTGAGTGCACATGGCAACTCTATTCGCGCCTTGGTCAAATATTTGGATGGCATCTCTGACCACGACATCGTCGGCCTGAACATACCCAATGGAGTACCTTTGGTTTATGAACTGGATACGGATTTGCGCCCCATCCAGCATTACTACCTCTGAACAAACGCTTGCGCCGTTTAATCGCAAGACGCAGGGGTTATGCTCCAATCCATTGGCGAATCGAGCATATAGGCATTAGACTACCCAGACAGATGGCCGTATTGAATAGGCGTTGAACATAGGCAGGGCTTTTATGGGTCAGAAACTCAAAATCGCAGGTTGGTTGACAGTGGGCGCAATCGCGGGTGCGCTCACAACTTTCTCGCTTCAAACCGTGGCCCGCGCCAACATGACGCCTTTGCCGCTGGAAGAACTGCAGCAACTCGCGGCGGTTTTCAGCATGGTCAAGTCTGATTATGTCGAGCCTGTCGATGAGAAAAAACTCATCAACGATGCGATTTCTGGCATGGTTTCCAGCCTCGACCCGCATTCCCAATATTTCGATAAAAAGTCCTACAAAGAATTCCGTGAAGGCACCACTGGCAAATTTGTTGGCGTTGGTATTGAAATTTCGCAAGAAGAAGGTTTGGTCAAAGTGGTTTCACCGATCGAAGGCTCACCTGCTGACCGCGCCGGACTCAAGCCCGGCGATTTGATCACCAAAATTGACGACGCTATGGTCAAAGGCATGACACTTAACGATGCCGTCAAACGCATGCGCGGTGAGCCCAAAACCAAAGTCGTTCTCACTGTCTTTCGAAAAGACGACAACCGTACCTTCCCAGTCACCATCATTCGTGAGGAAATCAAAACCGTCAGCGTCAAAAGCAAAATGATTGAAAACGGTTATGGTTGGGTGCGCGTTAGCCAGTTCCAAGAACGCACGGTGGATGACCTGACCCGCAAGCTTGAAGAGCTGTACAAACAAGACCCAAAAATGAAAGGCTTGGTGCTCGATTTCCGCAACGATCCGGGAGGCTTGTTGGATGCCGCCGTGGCCATCTCAGCTGTGTTTTTGCCTGACAATGTCACCGTGGTGTCCACCAATGGTCAATTGGAGGAAAGCAAGTTCACCTTCAGGGCCGCACCTGACTACTATCTGCGCCGTGGCGGCCAAGACACCGTCAGCAATTTGGCCAGAAAAACCCAAAATTTTTACAAAAAAGTGCCCTTGGTGGTGCTTGTCAACGAAGGCTCTGCCTCTGCCAGCGAGATCGTGGCGGGTGCCTTGCAAGACCACAAACGCGCGGTGCTGCTTGGCAGCCAAACCTTTGGCAAAGGTTCCGTACAAACCATCAGACAACTCGGCGCTGACACGGCGCTCAAAATCACCACCGCCCGTTATTACACCCCAAGCGGAAGATCGATCCAAGCCAAAGGCATCGTGCCTGACCTGTTGGTCGACGACACTGCTGAAGGCAGCCCATACGCCGCATTGCGTACGCGTGAAGCCGATTTAGAAAAGCACCTCAACAGTGGTCAAGGCGCAGAGCAGAAAGACCCTGGCCGTGAAAAAGCCCGTGAAGAGGCGCTCAAGCGTTTGGAAGAAGAATCCAAAAAATCGACTGCTGAACGTAAGACACCCGAGTTCGGCAGCACCGAAGACTTTCAAC
>JBJTXF010000211.1:0-2796 GCA_046082145.1 Limnohabitans sp.
CCTGGTGCCCTCAACTGGCCCTCGTTGACCAACGAAGAACGTATCCGGGTAGGCACGCTTTACAAGCAAGTCGGTCCTTTCGAGGCCAACAAAGTAGGTGCCATGTTGGTAGCCGCCAATATTGCCAAACACATTGAGCGCTCGGTCTTGAGATTGCCCAAGGATTGGCAACCATTGCTCTACTGTTGGCGGGGTGGTAAGCGCAGTGGTTCATTGGCGCTGGTCTTGGGTCAAATCGGTTTTCGGGTCTGGCTGATCGATGGGGGCTACAAAGCTTTTCGAGCAGCCATGTTGCAAGACATCGCTCAATTGGTCACGGGCTTGCGTTTTCACATCATTACCGGGTCCACAGGGTCAGGCAAAACCCGTTTGCTGCACGCCTTGACAGCATGCGGTGCTCAAGTGCTTGATCTGGAAGATTTGGCTCGACACCGCAGTTCTGTACTCGGGCGCATTCCCGGTGTGCCCCAACCCAGCCAAAAGCATTTCGACACATTGGTTTGGGACAAGCTCCGACAGTTTGACCCTCAAAAACCTGTATTCGTGGAAGCAGAAAGTAAAAAAGTGGGCAACGTGGCTGTGCCGCAAGCATTGATGGACGCCATGCGACAAAGCCCGTGTATTGACTTGCAACTGAGTGACGATGAACGCGTGAAGTTATTGTTAGAAGACTATGCGTTTTTTGCCAATGACCAAGACTTGTTTGCACAACGCCTAGATTTGTTGACAGAGCTCAAAGGCAAAGCAGTGGTCAATGCGTGGCGTGCGCAATTGAAAAATGCAGAGCTTGAGCCTGTGGTCAGAGATTTGTTGTTGAATCACTATGACCCGACGTATGCCAAATCGGTGGCGAGAAATTTTGTTCAATATGCCAACGCGTCTATCGTCCGCTTAGAGAACCGGCACAGCACGAGCATGAAAAACTTGGCTACCCAACTGCAGAACCAATTTGGTCAGTGAAGTGGCGCCAAGGCTTGCGCCAAATCAGCGATCAAATCTTCGGGGCTTTCTAAACCGATAGACAGGCGGACATACCTACCCTCAAGCATGGCAGGCTCGGCCATTTGGCGCATGTTTTTCAAATCGTAGGGAACCACCAAACTGATTGGGCCAGCCCAACTGAAACCCAACTTGAACAATTTCAAACGGTTACAAAATTCATCGATTTGCGAAGATGAAAACCGCGAATGAAAGCGTAAACCCAACAAACTGGCGGCACTGCCGCCCCTGTGAATAGCAATAGTGTCTTCGTGTCCATCGGCGCACAAATTGCACCAGTTGACATGACCGGGTGACGTTGCAATGGCCGGATGCAACACCTGGGCGAATACAGATTGCTGCAAACACCATGCAGCGACTTGGCGGCAACTTGCATCTTGCGCCTTGTAACGCATTACTATTGTGGGCAAAGAGCGCAACACCAATTCCGCGTCGTTACCACCCACACCAAAACCCAAGCGCATATGGCTGAGTTTGAGGGTTCGTGCCAAATCATCGCGGCAGGTGGTGACGCTACCCATCAACACATCTCCCCCACCGCTGGGGTATTTGGTCAAAGCATGCACGCTGACATCGACACCACGCAAGTGCGGTTGAGCTTGCGGAAAAATTTGGAACGGCGCAAACGCCACGCCAGCTCCCCATGTGTTATCCAAGGCGCTCAGCACACCATGCGATTGGCATATGCGCAGTAAAGCAGGCAAATCGGGAAACTCCAAGGTGACGGAGCCGGGAACCTCTATCCATACCAAACGGGTTTGCGGACCGATGGTTTGCGCCAAGCTCTCAACATGCATCGGGTCATAGTATTGGTGGCTGATGCCCCAACGCGCCAATTCCACCTCTGCCAATGATTTCAAGGGAGCATAGGCGTTATCTGGAATCAAAATTTCATCGCCTGACTTGAGCAGCGCCAAATTCACTTGAGCCAGTGCCGCCAAACCACTGGGTAGCAACACAGCATGCTTGGCACCTTCGAGTTGACACAGTCTTTCTTCTAAAGTGAAAGTCGTTGGCGTGCCATGCAAGCCGTAGATGTAGCCGGTTTTGTCCAGCCAATTGCGATCTCGCAACTCAGCGACATTGGGAAAGAAAACCGAAGAAGCCTTATGGACGGCAATTTGCGGCGACTGAAAATCCTGCGGCGCCACATAACCGTGGTGTATGAGCGCGGTGTCAGGCTTCATGTATCAAACCCGCCATTTCTCCAGTAAATGCGTCGGACGCATGGTGTCATACGCTTCGAACGGCTGGTGTATCCAGGGGTTGGTGGGTAAAAATTCAACAGAAAAATCGGGCACAAAACTGGACACACCTTTGGTCCAGATGACCGCACTGCGCAATTCGGTGATGGGGGAATAGTTATTTTTCAATAAATCAATGACGGCGTTCAAAGTATGGCCTGAATCGGCCAAATCGTCGACCAGCAATACCCGTCCTGCAATCTCGCCCTTGGGGGTGGTGATGTAGCGCGCGATGTCCAAATGGCCTTGCACAGTACCGCCTTCAGAGCGGTATGAACTGGTAGACATGATGGCCAGCGGCTTGTCAAAAATGCGGGACAACACATCGCCGGGACGCATGCCGCCTCTGGCCAGACACAAAATGGTGTCGAATTCCCAGCCTGACTGGTGGATTTTGATCGCCAGTTTTTCTAACAGGTTGTGGTATTCGTCATAAGACACATACAGGTGTTTACCGTCTTCATTCAGCATGGCAGGGCTCGTATGTCAAGGTTGAAAGGGGTCGCGGATCAAGATGGTGTGATCACGGTCCGGGCTGGTGGAAATCATGTGT
>JBJTXF010000212.1:0-10573 GCA_046082145.1 Limnohabitans sp.
ATCAACGATCCATGGGCATTGCGACAAAGTGACGCGGTATGCTCGGCCCTGCAATTGATCAATTTTTGGCAAGACCTGAGCGTAGATATCCCGCGCGGCAGGCATTACCTGCCGGCACATGCCATGCTTGAGGAGGAACTGGCGTTCGCCCGTTCATTGATGCTAGAAGGCGCAGGCTTGGTTCACCAGGTACCGGGGCGTGCCGGTTGGGAGTTGCGATTGGTGGTGCAAGGGGGACTGCGTGTGTTGGACAAAATTTCACACACCAACCCGTTTGTGCATCGTCCCACACTCCATGCCGCCGATGCGGCCCTGATGTTGTGGCGCAGTCTTTGGATGTCGCCCAAGCCCCCGCAGCGTTCATGAAGAAACACCGGTGCCACAATCTCCACCATGACTCCACAGCAATATGTGCAAGCCAAAGCCGCTGGCTCGGGCAGCAGCTTTTACTACGCTTTTTTGTTTCTACCACCTCGCAAACGTGCCGCCATCACCGCGTTTTATGCGTTTTGTCGTGAGATAGACGATGTGGTGGACGAAGTCCACGACGCCGGCGTGGCTGCCCACAAATTGCAGTGGTGGCGCACAGAAGTCGCACGCAGTTTTGCAGGGGACGCGCAACACCCGGTTATGCAAGCGCTGATCCCCCTGACCACTGAGCACGGCATCACCCAGCACCATTTGCAACAAGTGATCCAAGGTTGCGACATGGACTTACACCAAACCCGCTACCTTGATTTCAAAGGACTGCAAACCTATTGCCATTTGGTGGCCGGGGTGGTGGGCGAAGTAGCGGCCCTGATCTTTGGCCAGACACACTCTGAAACCACCGACTATGCGCACCAAATGGGCTTGGCATTTCAATTGACCAACATCATTCGTGATGTGGGTGAGGATGCATTGCGCGGGCGCATTTATTTGCCCATGGATGAGTTGCAGCAATTTCAAGTCACTGCTGCTGACTTGCTCAACCGCCGCGATTCGTCTGCCTTTCAAGCGTTGATGCAATTTCAAACCGATCGCGCTCTGGGCTTGTATGAAAAAGCCCTGGCCATCCTGCCTGCTGCCGATTGGCGGGCCCAAAAACCGGGCTTGATGATGGCCAGTATCTACCGGACTTTGCTGCACGAAATCGCCCTCGCCCAATTTCCTGTGCTCAAGCACCGAGTGTCGCTCACACCGGTTCGCAAACTGTGGCTGGCCTGGAAAATGCAGGCATTGGGACGGTTTTGAAAAAACTCACCATCGTGGGTGCGGGCTGGGCGGGACTGGCTGCTGCCGTGCATGCCGTTCAACAGGGCTGGCAAGTGCGGTTGTTGGAAGCCGCACCGCAAGTGGGTGGGCGAGCGCGTCGGATCATGCACCAGCGTTTGTCCCTGGACAACGGCCAACACATCCTGATCGGTGCTTACCGAGAAACACTGCAGATGATGCGCACGGTCGGAATTGACACCGAGCATCACCTTTGGCGTATGCCGCTGATTTTGCGCAGGCCCGATGGCAAAGGCTTGCAATTGCCCGCATGGCCTGCCCCTTGGAACATGATGACAGGCATCATGCTCGCCCATGGCTGGAATTGGCGAGACAAACTGTCGCTCGTTGGTCATGCATTGCGCTGGCGGCTCAACCGACTTCAAGCACCGCCTGAAATGAACGTGGCCATGCTGTGTCGCGATTTACCTACAGGGGTGATGTCTTTGCTGATTGAACCGCTGTGCGTATCTGCTTTGAATCTGCCCCCGGAACACGCCAGTGCGCAAGTGTTTTTGCGGGTCATGCAGGACGCATTGCTGGGCGGGCCGGGCAGCAGCGATCTTTTGATACCCCGCACCGATTTGAGCAGTCTCTGGCCAGATGCCGCCTTGCATTGGCTGGGACAGCAAGGCGCAGAATTGGTCTACGGTTGCCATGTTCAATCCCTTGATAAGTTGCTGGCAGACCCGGTTGTGCTCGCTTGCCCTGCATGGGAAGCGGCCCGCTTAACAGCCGACATCGAACCCACATGGTCCGCACAAGCCCATGCGTTGAAGCACACTGCCATCACCACGGTGTATTTGCAAGCCAACAAACATCTTGATTGGCCATTCCCCGTCATGGCGTTGCAAAGCGATGCCCATGCCCCTGCCCAATTCGCTTTTGACAAGAGCCAACTGACGCCCAGCCCCGACATGAAGGGCGTGCTGGCGATGGTGGTCAGCGCCAGCATGAATGACCGGCAAACCACCACAGAAGCGGTGCTGCGACAGGCCAAACACCAACTCGGGTTGGGTCAGGCCAGCGCGATGCTTACGGTGGTGGAAAAGCGCGCGGCATTTGCCTGCGAACCAGGGGTCCGCAGACCCTCTGCATGGGTTCGGCAACACCTGGTGGCATGCGGCGATTACATCGATGGCCCCTACCCGGCCACCCTGGAAGGCGCAGTGCAATCAGGGCTTCAAGCGGTAAACCTGTTGCAGCACGGGCGCATGGGAGAAAATGAGGCATGAATTCATCTCCCCGATTTGCTGCCGAACCCGCCTACAGCCACGGTCAGCCCGCCAAAACAGCCATTGTTTACTGCAATTTAGGCACGCCGCAAGCGCCCACCGCCCCCGCGCTGCGCCGTTACCTTGCCGAGTTTTTAAGCGATCCCAGAGTGGTAGAAATACCTCGTTTTCTTTGGCTAATGATTTTGCACGGCATTATTTTGCGGGTGCGACCGGCCAAATCCGCGCACAAATATGCCAGTATCTGGACACATGAAGGCTCGCCGCTGAAGGTCTGGACCGAGAAGCAAAGCCTGGCGCTTCAGCAATTGTTTGACCCCAACAAGGTGGTAATCCGTTATGCCATGCGCTATGGGTCACCTGCGGTGCCGCAGGTACTGGATGAATTGAAAGCGCAAGGTGTCACCCGTGTGCTGGTCCTGCCCGCTTACCCCCAGTACTCCGGCACCACCACCGCCAGCGTGTTCGATGCGGTTTACGCCTGGGGCATGCGCACCCGCAACTTGCCTGAAATGAGATTCATCAACCATTACCACGACCACCCTGGCTATATTGAAGCACTGGCCGACAAAATCCGCTCTCATTGGGCACAGCATGGTCGAGCCGAACAGTTGGTCATGAGCTTCCACGGCGTTCCAGAACGCACGTTGCTGTTGGGCGACCCCTACCACTGCGAATGCCACAAAACCGCCCGCTTACTGGGCCAAGCACTCGGCTTGTCTAAGGATCAATACAAAGTGTGCTTCCAGTCGCGCTTTGGCAAAGCCAAATGGCTAGAACCCTATACCGAACCCACCGTGCGCGAACTTGCTCGCCGAGGTTGCCGCTCCCTACAAATTGTGTGCCCCGGCTTTGTCAGCGATTGCCTTGAAACCCTCGAAGAAATCGCGCTTGAGGTGAAAGCTGCGTTTTTAGAAGAGGGTGGCGAGCAATTCCACTATATTGAATGCATCAATGACAGCCCACGATGGATTCAAGCCATGCACAACTTGACCTTGACCCACCTGTCGGGGTGGCCGCTTGAACCAGCCGTTGATGCAGAACGTGCAACAACCAGAGAAGCCGCCTTAGCAATGGGTGCCACAATTTGAATTCGACCGCCACACGCCTTTAAAAGAAGGCTTATTTGTTGGTCACTGTCGCAGTCGGCGTATCCGGCAAGACGGGCGGGGGTTTACTGACTGGCTCGGAGGTCAATGGCGTGGCTTTATCAGCTCCCGGGCCACTCACCACAGCAGGATCCGTGTGGGTTGGTGTTGTTGGAGCTGGGTTCTGGCTTGAGTTCTCTTGCGCCACGGGCATGACAGGAGGTGGCTCGGGTGCAGGTGACACGGCAGGCGCGAGTTCATTCGAAGTTGACTGGGCTTTTTCTTCACCAGCTTGCTGCCTGAGCAGAGCGGCGACGGCCAAGGCCACCAGAAATAATGCCAAGATTTTGATCAAATAATTGGCGTTACTGTTTTCAGGAGGAGTCGTCTGTAATACGTCAGAAGCAGAGGATGCAAGCGCAGCGCTGTTTTCAGCATGAGACTGCGCCGGCATCGGGGCGTCATTCAATGCATTTGTACGACTGGCTGGTTCGCTTTCCTCTAAGTTTTCTGGGGGCTGAGCGAGAAAATGCCAAGATTCACTGCGAGAAATGGCTGTTGTTTCAGCGGGCGCATGTGAATGGCTTGAAAGTTCGCCATGAAAAGAGGTTTTAGCCTCAACGAACTCGTCGTCGGCTGAAGATGGTTGATTTCGCTGAACCACCTCTGGCATGACTTGCCCAAACAGTTGGGCTTCAGTCATACCCAGCAAGCCAGCCACTTTTCGCGCAGCAGTGATTTTGACGCTTTCGCTGTAGAAAGCCGTCATGCCACCTTCCTCTATTTGCTTGATTTGTTTGGTAGACAAACATGCCGTGGTGGCCAGATCAGGGATAGCCAGCCCCAAAGATTCGCGCTTGCGTCGAACGGATTGGCCGTCAATCTGGGAAATATCCGACATGCATACCCTTTAAAAATGCTTACTTTACAAGCAGCAATTCACCTTTGATGGACGCACCTTTTTGCACCGACAGCGTTTGGTACACCACATGACCATCAACCGAGGCAGAGGATGTCACGATCAATTCACTGCAAGTTGCAGTGCCAGAAAATTTGCCCTTGATATGCAAACTAGAACAGGTGACAACACCTTCCACCTGACCGCGTGAGCCAATGGTCAATTCGTCTACTTGCACTTGGCCATTCAAAGAACCTTCAACATGGATAGCACCTTTTGCAGCAATTTCACCTCGAAATGAGAAGCCCTCGCTCAAAATGGAAGGTTTAGATGCATTGGAGGAGATCATGTCCATCATGTTATTTCTCTGCGGTTGTGCGACTGGCTGACTGACTGGGTTGGTTTCAACGGATGCATTGGCTTTGGCAGCTTCTGCAGCGGTTGGAGTGACAGAGCTATTGGTGACTGTTTTGGATTTGTTGAACATATTGAGCGGTCCTGATCACTTTTTGCGGATTGACAGGATACCCGCCTACCAAGATCTCAAAATGAAGATGCTTGCCAGTAGAGGAATCACCCGTGTTTCCGATGTAGCCCAGCAGGCTTTCTGTGGTGACTTTATCGCCCACTTTGACAGACAATTTCGCCAAATGAGCGTACAAAGATTCCACGCCGTTCAGGTGTCGAATCATCACGGTATTTCCATACTGAGGATGATATTCTGCCATGACCACGATACCAGGTTTCACGGCGAATACTTTGTCGTCACCCGTCAGGCTCATCAAATCCAATCCCGTGTGGAAGTGTGAACGGCCGCTGAGTGGGTGTTTTCGTATGCCGAAATCAGAGGAAACGCTGTAGTTGGCAACAGGCAATTGGCTAGGCAATGCGTACAAAACCTCGCGCAATGCCCGGTTCGTGGCTAACTCATCGGCCACTTTGCCTCGTAACAATGGATTGGATTGGATATCCCCCTGCGGCGAATAACCACCGTTGGCTGAGTTTTGCTGAATGATACGGACGATTTTTTCAGTCAACCCTGATGACTCAAGTTGTGTCTTGAGGGTTTCGTTCTCTTCAGAGACCGCCACCATCGAGGTTTCCACAAACCGCCGGATACTCATGTCTCGGTCGCGAATGGTTTGCGCCAAAGCGATCATTTGGTCTTCACTCAGGGATCCCGTTTCTGAGGTATTGGCGTCGACGGAACTCGTCAACAGGGCGCGATACACCTCTTCATGCGATTTCTCTAGGCGCGCTCTACTAAAACTCAGCAACAAACTGGTGATCGCCAAACCTACAATCAAGGCCAGCAAAACAGCCGACAGGATAAGGATACCTCTGGCGACAAATCGCTGAAAACTTGCAGAAATATTGAAATACTTCAGATCACCTTTTTGCTCGAGAATCAATTTGACATCTTGATAATCGCGTGACCATAAGTGCTTGACCAACAGAGGAACACGGCGGGTAGATGCTAGAGCAGAGTAAGAAAAAAAATGCATGAACTCACCATGGATAAAGCATCAACTGCCTGATGGCTTGGCCTGCTGATAGGTCGCGGAAGTATGGGCAGCAGCAGGCGGTTCGGACCCTTGGTTAAGAGCGCCTTCAATTTCGCCGCCCCTTTCAATTTCAATTTCAGCGTAATGTATTTTCCCGACAATCTTTCCAGTAGCACGAACAATCAAACTTTTTTCGCTGACAATAGTGTTGTGTAGTTGACCTCTGACATCGATCATCTTGGCAGAAACTCTACCTGTGATGCGGCCGGTGGTACCAATGAGCACTTCCTCAGCAGTCAAATCACCCTCAATCACACCATTAATCACGGCCTTTGAAGGTACAGTGAAAGCACCTTTCACAACCACGCCATCGCCGATCACGACGCTTTCTAATGAATCTGCTGGATTTGCCATACTTGCTCCCTTGTTTTGATCTTATCAAAGATCAAATGTAAATTAACTTTTTTATTGAAGCTCTTGATTTAATTGAAAAAAAAAGCAAAACCTCGGATGAGAAAACGCTGAAAAAATAAGCGGTATATAAGTGAAATAGATATTTTTTTTAAAAAAATAAATACCAAATAATTCATTTAATGAATAATTGTTTATTGATTTTAACACCCCTCAATTTTTTGCAAATCAGCAACAAACTCACCCAAAAGCATCAGAAGTTGTTGTCTTTGGAGTATTTGGACGATTTCAGGCCAACATCATGGACGGGCTAGCCGGGGTTTGAAGCCGTTGACTCGTTTGGCACCCCCCGCAAAAGACTTGCCACCTGGCTTGCCACGTCGGGGTTCTTGCAATGGCGCGCGCGCGGGGCGCTGGACGGGTTCTAGGCCAGGAATGATTTCGGCATTCAAGGTTTGTTGGGTGTAATGCTGGATATCTTGGATTTTGCGGCGATCACGGAATTCCGCAAAAGTCACCGCCAAACCATCGCGACCGGCGCGACCGGTTCGGCCAATTCGGTGCACATAGTCTTCTTGTTTCATGGGTAGACCAAAATTGAACACATGGCTGATGCTGGGTACATCAATACCGCGCGCTGCCACATCGGTAGCCACCAAAATTTGAACCCGGCCGTCGCGCAATGCCTGCAAACGGCGGTTACGCAAGCCTTGGCTGAGTGCGCCATGCAGTGCAACAGCTGAAAACCCGACTTGCTGTAAATCTTCGGCAAGCGCATCGCACTCAATTTGTGTGCTGGCAAACACAATCGCTTGATCGATCGTCGTGTCGCGCAACCAATGATCGAGCAATTTGCGTTTGTGTTGCTGACTGTCTGCCCAAAACAATATTTGTTTGATATTGCTTTTTTGCGCCTGCGTGGATTCAATTTGCAAACGCTGGGGAGTACGCATGGTGCGCGCTGCCAATTGCTGAATACGGGGCGCAATGGTGGCGCTGAACATCATGGTTTGACGGCGCGATTCTGTGAGTTTGTGGATGTCAGCCAAGTCTTCGGCAAACCCCAAATCCAACATGCGGTCTGCTTCATCCACCACCAGAAATTGAACTTTGCTCAAGTGAAGTTGCTTGGAACGTTGCAAGTCAAGCAAACGTCCTGGCGTGGCCACGACCAAGTCGGCGTTGTGTAAACGCGCAATTTGCAAAGGGTATGGCATACCGCCCACCACACAAGCGATGCGCAAACCTTTGCAATGTTTGACCAAATCGATGGCATCTTTGGCGACTTGTTGCGCCAATTCTCGGGTAGGGCACAAAACCAAGGCACTGGGGAAAGCAGGCTTTACATGACGCACATCGGTGGGATTTTTACGGCGCGGCTTTTTTGGCAACTCTGTACCGTTGGCTTTGGCCTGCTCTACCTTTAACGCCCATGCTTTGGCCTCTTCTTGCTCTATAGCCTGACGCTCTATCAACATGGTGTGCAGCACTGGCAACAAGAATGCGACGGTTTTGCCACTGCCGGTTTGGCTGGAGACCAACAAATCGTTCGCAGGTTTTTCTGCGTTGTTTTGCAGTGCCAGCGGTATGGCGCGCAATTGAACTTCGGTAGGTTTGGTGAAATGCAAGTCATGCACAGCAGCCAGCAATTCTTTGGCCAAGCCCATTTGGGCAAATGCATTAGGCGCGGCAGCGGCTTGGGAAAGTGCGCTTTTGGTAGAGGGCAATTCGTGGGCTGTCTCGTCGCGGGCGTCAGCGGGGGAATGCAAATTCAAATCGTCCATTGTGTTTTTGGCCCGCACCGGTAATGGTGAGGCTGCTCCGTTCAAAAGTTTGAAAAACATCAACCTTCAAACAAAGCATGCTGCAAAAAACTGCAACGCGGCTCAAAGAGAGCCCAAGGTGTGAAGAGGATGTAGCTGGATCGCGCATGACAGCACTGCTAGGGTATTCTCGCACGAAAAGCGGATGAAGTTGCAAAAAAATATGTGGACTTACAGCTTCAAAAAGTGTTCGCGATAGTGCGCAAGTTCGTCTATCGACTCATGCACATCCGCCAAGGCCGTATGGCTTTGCTGTTTTTTGAAGCTGTTGTAAACCTCGGGCTTCCAACGCTTTGACAATTCCTTCAAGGTGCTGACGTCGAGGTTGCGGTAATGAAACCAAGCTTCAAACCGGGGCATGTATTTCAATAAAAACCGCCGGTCTTGTCCAATCGTATTACCGCACAAGGGGGCCGCGCCTTTGCTGACATATCGCTTCATGAAGTCGATCAACACGTCTTCTGCTTGGGCTTCAGTCACTTCTGAAGCTTTGACTTTGTCAATCAAACCGCTTTTACCGTGCGTGCCTTTGTTCCAAGCATCCATGCCAGCGAGTAGGGAATCGCTTTGGTGAATCACAATCACCGGACCTTCTACACGGGGGGAAAGATCCGGCCCAGTCACGACGATGGCGATTTCTAACAACCTTTCACGCTCAGGATCTAACCCTGACATTTCGCAATCCAACCAAACCAAGTTATTGTCGTTTTTTGCAAGTTCGGGGGTGTCCGAGGCATCTGGGTAGGTATGGGTGATCATCTGGACATTGTCCCTCAAGCACACACTGATTAGGACTTATCAACGAAAATTAGGACTTGCTTGTATCGCATGGAACTACCCAGCTGATGCAAATGTGCAAACCTCTACACTTATCCCATGATCTCTCCTATGAATTTCACTCTTTTGTTTGCCGTGATGTTGTTGGTCAATTTGCTGCTCAAACTGTGGTTGGCCAACCGACAAATCCGCCATGTGGCCCACCACCGCGCTGAAGTCCCCGCCGATTTCGCACAATCCATCAGCCTTCCCACCCATCAAAAGGCGGCTGATTACACTTTGGCCAAATTGAGGCTTGGTCATTGGGATTTGGCACTGGACGCTTTGGTGTTACTGGGCTGGACCCTAATGGGCGGTTTGAGTTTGCTGGACCAATGGTTGATGGCACTGACGGGCCCAGGCATGTTGCAACAACTGTTGTTGGTCACCGGGTTCATGCTGATCACAGGTGCTTTGAATTTGCCCATTTCTTATTACCAAACATTTCACCTCGAACAACGCTTTGGGTTCAACAACATGACGCTTGGCCTGTGGCTAAGCGACCTGGTCAAAAGCACCTTGGTGGGTGCAGTACTGGGTTTGCCGTTGGTCTGGGCCGTGTTGCAGTTGATGGAATCAGGTGGCAGTGTCTGGTGGTTGTGGGCTTGGGCATTGCTGGTGGCTTACCAATTGTTTGTGATGTGGATCGCCCCCAACTTCATCATGCCGTTGTTCAACAAATTCCAACCTTTGGAAGACGCTGAACTCAAAGAACGGGTCAATCGCTTGATGCAGCGCACCGGCTTTCAATCCAATGGTTTTTTTGTGATGGACGGAAGCCGCCGGTCGGCTCATTCCAATGCCTTTTTCACAGGCTTGGGCAAACAAAAGCGGGTCGTGTTTTTCGACACCTTGCTCAAGCAACTCAACGCCAGTGAAATGGAAGCAGTGTTGGCCCACGAACTCGGCCATGCCAAGCTCAACCATATCCCCAAGTCGTTGCTCAGAAGCTTTTTGGTCACGCTGGTCGGCATGGCCGCATTGGGTTGGCTCAGTACGCAAGTTTGGTTTTACCAAGGGCTGGGAGTCATGCCGCACGTGCTTTCAGAAAACAATGCATTGGCTTTGTTGTTGTTCATGCAGATCGTGCCTTTGTTGACATTCATCACCACCCCATTGCGTGCTGCGCGCTCACGCAAACACGAGTTTGAAGCAGATGCATTTGCCAGCGAACACGCCAATCCAGCTGACTTGCGCCAAGCTTTGATCAAGCTCTACCAGGACAATGCCTCCACCCTCACGCCAGACCCGCTGTACGTGGCCTTCTATCATTCGCACCCGCCGGCTTCGCAACGCTTGGCCAAACTGGCTTCATGACACAAACCGGCCGTGTGGTTGCCAGCCACGGCAGGCATGTGGTGGTCGAGGACAACGAAGGTAACCGACGCATCTGCCATCCACGCGGCAAAAAAAACCAGGCAGTGGTGGGCGACTGGGTTCAATGGTTGGCCAGTGAGGACGAAGGCAGCATTGAGTTCGTTTATACACGCAAAAATCTCTTCTACCGTCAAGACGACATTCGCACCAAGTCCTTTGCGGCCAATTT
>JBJTXF010000213.1:0-3480 GCA_046082145.1 Limnohabitans sp.
CCGCAGGCAAGCCCGAGACGAATCGTCGGATGTCTGGTTGGCAGCTTGCCAGCGCAGATGAAGATCCTGAAGGCTTAAAGCAGGGCTGCTGACTCCTCGGGGGCGATCAGGAATGGGTTCAGCGGTCTCGGCGGCATACACGGCACACGAAAGGATTTCAGCGCGTTTAACAAAGCCTTTGGAGACAGATTCCCGGTAGTTGGTGCATCCAAGGGAGAGGACGATGCGCCCAGTAGGGCGCTCAGCACGGAGTGGGTGGTCAAGGGGCAAAACGACACGCATGTAGTACGTCGTTCCCCGGCGAAATAGTCCTGTGAGTCCAGCCATGAATGCTCCACGTTGAGGTTACGTGACACACTCGGGTGATACAAAAGCGCTTGACTAGCCTTCAAAACAACGTAAGTGCTTGTTTCAAAAGGACAAGTCAATATAAATTGACGAGCCTTGACCCCGGCACTGACGCCACAGTTAGGGCTGCTTGGTTCCCCACCTGACCCGGTTGGCCGCTTTGCCATGCGGGAAGGCCCGTCATCTCAAATTGTACGCCCCGTAGAATCGCAAACATGTCCTATTTGGTGCTCGCCCGCAAATACCGCCCTAAAACCTTTGAACAATTGGTGGGTCAGTCGCATGTTGTTCAAGCCTTGACGAATGCCTTGCGGACACAACGACTGCACCATGCTTATTTGTTCACTGGCACCAGAGGGGTAGGTAAGACCACGGTCTCGCGCATCTTGGCCAAATCACTCAATTGCGAAACTGGTATCACCGCCCAGCCTTGCGGTATATGCTCAGCCTGTGTAGACATTGATGCGGGACATTTTGTGGATTACACCGAACTGGATGCCGCGTCCAACCGAAGCGTCGATGAAATACAACAATTGCTCGAGCAAGCGGTTTACAAGCCGGTACAGGGTCGCTTCAAAGTGTTCATGATTGACGAGGTGCATATGCTCACCGGACATGCCTTCAACGCCATGCTTAAAACGTTGGAAGAGCCCCCAGAATATTTGAAATTTGTACTAGCTACCACCGATCCGCACAAAGTACCTGTGACGGTTTTATCTCGCTGCTTGCAATTCAATTTACGCCCCATGGCTTCGCAAACCATCGTCGAACATTTGCAACAAGTGATGCTTGCCGAGCAAATGGATTGCGATGTGCAGGCTTTGCGATTGATTGCCCGTGCAGCCAGAGGCTCTATGCGAGACGCTTTGTCGTTGACCGACCAAGCCATTGCATTTGGCAATGGCAAATTGATAGAAAATTTCGTGCGTGACATGCTGGGCAGCGTGGACCGCACACATGTATTCACGTTGCTGCAAGCGTTGGCCAACACCGATGGCTTGGCCGTGGTCACCACCTGCGAAGATATGCGCCAATTGGGTATGTCTGCGAGCTCGCTGCTAGAGGAAATGTGCTTGGTGTTGCAGCGTATGGCTGTTCAACAAACGGTTCCTGCGGCGAGCGACTCCTTTTGTGACCCTGACCCTGATGCCTTTCGCATTGCCGAGTTGGCTGCGCTCATGCCCGCTGACGAAACTCAGTTGCTCTACAGCATGTGTTTGCATGGGCGTACCGAGTTGGGGTTGGCCAGCGATGAATTTGCGGCTTTGACCATGGTGTTGCTGCGTTTATTCGCCTTTAAACCTGCGGCCGAATCGACAGAAAAAAAAAAACTGAAATCCGCTGATATTGCCAGTTCAGAAGTTGCAAGCCCTGTCAAAGCGCACCGTGCCGCCGCTGGTTCTATGACGGGTAAAAATGTTTCATTGGCTGCTGCACCACCCATGCAGCATACCTTGACATCTGAAGATCAGGCGCTGTCTGAGGCTTGGTTCTCTGTGGTCGAAACCTTGGTGGCTGATCAGAAAATCCAAGCCGTGACGCGTGAATTGGCTATGCAATCGCAATGGATACGTCGTGATGGCGACTGCTGGATATTGCAAGTAGAGAGAGAGTCTTTAGTCTCTGCTGCCAACCTTGAGCGCCTACAAAATGCGTTACGTGGAGCGGGTCACCAAGTGGATTTGGTCACGCAAATTGGTACCGTCAATGACTCGCCCGCGATTCGGTGGGCGCAGAAGCAAGCGCAGAATTTAACGGCCGTTGAGGAAGAGATTTTGAACGATCCCGTGGTGCAGCAACTGATCCGAGAATTTGACGCGAAAATCGTTCCCGGTTCCATCAAAACATCCACTCACTGAAAGACAAACATGTTTAACAAAGGTCAACTTGCCGGTTTGATGAAGCAGGCTCAAGCCATGCAGGAAAATTTGAAAAAGGCCCAAGAAGAGTTGGCCTTTATTGAAGTGACAGGCGAAGCTGGTTCAGGCTTGGTCAAAATTTTGATGACTTGCAAGCACCAGGTTAAGCGGGTTTCCATTGATGCCAGTTTGATGACAGATGATAAAGAGATGCTTGAAGACCTTATCGCTGCAGCATTCAATGATGCAGCACGCAAAGTTGAAGAAACTTCTGAAGCCAAAATGGGCAAACTCACTGGCGGTATGCCAGGGTTGCCTGGTGGTTTGAAGCTGCCGTTTTGATGCGAGATCACCGTGCTTTACAGGCTTTGGTGCAAGCCTTGAAAAGGCTGCCTGGAGTGGGTGAGCGTTCAGCGTTGCGCATGGCATTTCACTTGCTGCAACACGATCGTGAAGGTGCCAAATTGCTGTCTCAGGCATTAATGAGTGCAGTGAGCGCTGTTAAACATTGTCAGCATTGCCATACCCTCACCGAGTTAGAGTTGTGCAGTACCTGTGTGGATAGTAATCGCGACCCCACCCGGTTGTGTGTGGTGGAAACACCGTCAGATCAGTCTGCAGTAGAACGCACCATGGCCTATCAAGGCAAGTACTTCGTGCTCATGGGCAATCTCAAACCGATTCAAGGTGTTGGTCCCAAAGAGATTGGTATGCAAAAGCTGATTGACCGCGTCAGCGATGGGATCGTTCAGGAAATCATCCTGGCGACCAATTTCACCGCGGAGGGCGAAGCTACTGCATATGCGTTGAGTGAAATTTTCAAACGTAAGGGTCTGACCGTGACCCGCTTGGCTAGAGGCGTGCCTATAGGCAGTGAACTTGAATTTGTCGACCTGGGCACCATAGCTCATGCGTTGGCTGACAGACGTCACACTTGATTCTTACTTCTTGCCTTTGGGGATTTCACCAAGGGGGAAGCTACTGATGTACAAAACTTGGCTGACTTTTATGCTTGTTACATGCAATTTCCT
Organism: Limnohabitans sp.; assembly: GCA_046082145.1. GTDB lineage: Bacteria > Pseudomonadota > Gammaproteobacteria > Burkholderiales > Burkholderiaceae_C > Limnohabitans. Next base: position 3,239 of record JBJTXF010000213.1, read on the forward strand.
CGTCAGCCCAAGTCTGAGCAGAATTTACTGACGCGACGTCACTGGCTCAATCTGGTGTTGTTCGGTTGTCTAGGCGGTCTGGCTGCGCCCTCTTTTGTCAGCGCTGACACTGACAAAGTGGGCTTGGTTTTAGCGGTGGACGATATATCCAGTATGGTGCATTTGCCCGTGATGTTGGCCCATCAATTAGGCTATTTCAAGGCTGAAGGTTTGCGTGTGGATATTGTTGAACAGCCTGTGAA
>JBJTXF010000214.1:0-18214 GCA_046082145.1 Limnohabitans sp.
GAAAAATAATGTTGCGCTGCTGCCTGTGCTCCGAACACGCCTTTGCCCCATTCCACGTGGTTGAGGTAAATCTCCAAGATGCGCTGTTTGCTCAGAAATGCTTCCAGTGCCAAAGTGATGACCAACTCTTGGCCTTTGCGCAAAAAATTGCGTTCACCTGAAAGAAACAGATTTTTTGCCAACTGTTGGGTAATGGTGGAACCGCCTATCACTTTAGGTGGTTTACCTCTTTGGTAGGAGCGGGCTTGCGCTTTTTCGTTGCGCGTCCAAGCTTTTTCAATGGCTTGCCATTGAACGCCATCATGACTGGCAAACACATCATCTTCCGATGCAATCACTGCCCGCGACAAGGACACATGAATACGCGAGTACGGAACCCATTGTTGACGCCAGCGAAAACGCGCGTCTGATTTGAGAATTTGCAGAATTTGTGAACGCTCAAAAGCTGTGGAATACGGATCGACAAAACGCATCATGGCCACGCGTGCCACAAAATACAACTGTAATCCCAGCCCAGACAACAATACCAATAACAGCCAACGGCGCAACAGTTGGCCGCGACCAAAACGTATTCGAGTCGAGGCCTTGTTCATGGGGCAGTAGGCTCGGCTTGTAAGGTTTGGTTGCGTTTGAAAGTGTAGCGCGACACCATAGCCAACTGGTCAAACTCTTTTTTCATGTCTCTTGTAAACACGCCAAAGGGTCCAGCACTGGCTGAGATATCCAATGCGGCGCGGTCCAATGCGGCATTGCCTGAGCTTTGAAGTATTTGGGTGGAAAGTACTCGGCCCTTAGCGTTCACAGTCAGAACCATGGTGAGGCTGCCGTAGAGTTTTTCACCATGCTCTTGGGGAAAAAACCGCGTACCTCGTTCTTCGATCAAGCGCCGCATATGGTGATGATAGATTGCAAAACTTATCTCGCGGGTCGCAGGGCTGACATAGCGCGTGCGTGGTCTGGCGTTTTGTTCAGTGATGCGTCTTTCAATTTCAGCCAGCCGATCGAGTAACTGTCGTTGTTGTTGCACTTGTTCAGCGGTTTGGTTCGCGATATGGGATTGCGTGGCGGCATTGACCGCAAGCTGTTGTTTGAGGCTGGCCAATATTGCGGTTTGCTGTTGCTTCAATTGATGCATTTGTGAGTGGGTGGCATCGTCAGCATGACCCGGCTGAGAGGTGGTTGAAACAGGCAGGGGTGATTGGGTGCGGCCGCTGGCCTCCTCTCCACCGCCCTGTAGATGGGCTTGTGCCAAGGCCTGAGGTTTGATCGGGGCTGGGCCCGCGCTGCGACCGTTCACCAAAATAATGTCCAGTGGGGTTTGCATCATTAATCGGTCAAAGCCTTGCGGGTCGGCCACTTTGAATGCCAATAATCCCGCATGCAAACCCACCGACAAGGAGATGGCAACTTGCATGGGCGTGATTTGCCATTGCATAAGATTCACAAGGGTGTGTCGGTGGTGATGGCATCACCACCGGTGAGGTTGTGGGTTTCGTTGGCTGTGTCGTTCATGTCCAATGCAATCGTGATCGGGCCGGCCGCAGTGTCGTCCTCACCGCTGTCATCTGGCGGTTCAGCAGTGGTATCGAGCAAACTGACGAAAGTGGCTTTGACATCCAATGCCATGGTGTCCACTTGGCCGAGTCTCACACGCACCAAAGCGCCACGCTCAAGCACGGGCGCCCCGCTCGGGCTGAGTACCAGCGGCAAATCCACTGCTCTTACCAAAGGTGGTTCACCTGGGTAGGCTTTGATCACTGTGGCGTTAACCTCTGATAACAGATGTTGTTGCACATATTTCAGGGTCCAGTAACGCTCCATGGTGGCTTGGTGCGTGTTGTAGGCGCTGTAGGCATCTTCAAAGGCTGACACGATAGACATCAGGTTGGCATCTTTGGGCTTGAACGGTGCCACCAACGCTGCGGTATTGCCATGTCTAACGCATGCCACCAGTTGCCATTGGTTCACCAGATCGGTGTAACGGCGCAGCGGTGAAGTGCTCCACGCATAACACGGAACGCCAATGCCAGCATGTGGCAAGGCGCGTGTCCCCATACGTACTTTCACGCCGGGCGCCATGCTGGCTTGGCTGCGGTAGAGGCCAGGTACGCCCAAGTCGGCCAGCCACTGACCCCATGTGCTGTTGGCCAAGATCATGGTCTCGGCAACGATCAGGTCAAGAGCTGCGCCGCGCGGGCGGATGCTCAGTTCAACCGATTCATCCCCGTTGGGGCCATGCGCCGGCACAGCATCGAGTTTGAAATTGAAATCCGGCCGGTTAAATTGCTCGGGTTTGCCGCGCACTTGTTCACGCAGGGCTTTGAGGTGTTTGGCCAGTGTGTGCATGAAGGACAAAGCAGCTCGCGGCAACCCATGGTCTAGTTGCGGGTCCGGGTGCTGAAAGTGGGGGTCGCTGAGCCACTGCTCGGTCACCACATGGTCCAGTTTGTCGTGCCTTAGATTGGCAACGATGGGAACTTGCTCCAATCGTGTGACGGTGTGTTCAATCGCCAGCGTGTCTTCGTTGAAACTCACATACAAAGAAAGCGCCGGGCAAGCCCGCCCTTCATCCAAAGTGTAGGTTTGCACCACGCTGTCAGGCAACATGGTGATTTTGTGGCCGGGCATGTAGACCGTCGACAAGCGTTGGCGCGCGACTTGGTCCAACGCGTCTCCCGGTTGCAATGCCAATGCAGGTGCAGCAATGTGAATGCCCAGTACCACGGTGCCAGTTCCTAAGCCTTGCACCGACAAAGCGTCATCGATTTCCGTGGTTTGCGAATCGTCTATCGAATAGGCGGCGACATTGGCAAGTGGCAGGTCTTGCGGCAGGGCAGGTGCTTGCAGCGAAGGAAAGCGCGTGCCCTTGGGAAAATGGTCATACAAAAACCGTTGCCAATGGAAGTCATAAGCACTTTGGATGGCGCCTGATTTTTGTAACAAGGTCAGGGGCGCTTGTTGGCTGTGTTTGGCCGCTAGCACCACGGCTTTGTATTCGGGTGCATTTTTGTCTGGCTTGAACAAAATTTTGTAAAGCTGGTTTTGTATGGGCTCTGGGCAGCAGCCTTGTGTCAATTGCTGCGCCCAAGATTCCATTTGCGCTTGCAGCGCTTTTTTCTTTTCAATCGCTGCCAAAGCCTGCGCAATGATGTCAGCTGGGGCTTTTTTGAAATGCCCTTTGCCGGCACGGCGAAAGTAATGCGGTGCTTCGCTCAGTTTGAGCAAACAGGCGACTTGTTCGGACAGACTGGCTTTGTCGCTGAAATATTCGCGGGCCAGGTCGGCAAAAGAAAATTCGTCTGGTGGTGCAAATTCCCAGGCCAGCTCTAACTCGATACCAGTGGCGGTGGCGGCTGCCTCGCGCAACAAATCGGTAGGAGAGGGTTTTTCAAACCGCAACAAAATATAGGCGGATTTGACCTTGACGCGCTTGCCAGATTCAAGCTCTATGTGGGCGGAGGTGTCGGCTTCAGACAGCACGCGACCGCATTGGAGTTTGCCAGCTTCTTCGAACAATGCATACATCGTGCAATTGTCACACGCGCGGCGCGTTCGCAAGCTGCATAAAGGGAATAGGTTGATAATTCACACATGGCTTTGAGTTTCGAAAAACCCTATTTGTTGCGCCAGTTCACACAAGTGTTGCGTGGCTTTGATGGGCAGTTGACTTTGGCTGTCGGTTTGTTGGCCATCGCCGGTTTGATCACCATGTTTGGCTCTGGCTATGCAAGCGGTACCCGATTTTGGGACCATGCCAGAAACCTTGCTCTGGCTTTTTGCATCATGTTTGTGGTGGCCCAAATTCCCCCGCAGCGGTTGATGACTTTGGCCGTTCCCATCTATACCGTGGGCCTGGCATTGTTGGTTGGTGTCGCCTTGTTTGGATTGACGAAAAACGGTGCCAAGCGTTGGTTGAATGTGGGTGTCGTGATTCAACCGAGCGAAATCATGAAGATCGGCATGCCTTTGATGTTGGCTTGGTGGTTTCAAAAGCGCGAAGGTCAATTACGGCCTTTGGATTTTTTGGCGGCCGCAGTGTTGTTGGTCATGCCCGTTGCTTTGATTGCCAAACAGCCCGATATGGGAACAGCTATTTTGGTGATGTCTGCCGGTGTATATGTGTTGTATTTCGCAGGCCTAGGTTGGAAGTGGATCATTCCACCTGTTGTCATAGGTGTTGTCGGCGTGGGGTTGTTGGTCGTGTTTGAGCCCATGCTGTGTGCCGATGAAGTCAAGTGGCCTTTGTTCAGGGAGTATCAACGCCAGCGGGTGTGCACTTTGTTAGACCCCTGGCGGGATCCGTTGGGCAAAGGTTTTCATATCATTCAAGGCATGATCGCTATTGGTTCAGGCGGTTTTTTTGGCAAAGGTTTCATGCAAGGTACGCAAACCCATTTGGACTTTATTCCTGAGCGCACCACTGATTTCATCTTTGCGGCTTACGGTGAAGAGTTTGGTTTGCTGGGCAATTTGTGTTTGATCGCTGGTTTTGTGTTTTTGGTGTTCCGAGGCTTGGCGATTGCGCTGGAGGGTCCTACCTTGTTTGCCCGATTGTTGGCAGGCAGCGTGACCCTGATTTTCTTCACCTATGCATTTGTGAACATGGGCATGGTCAGCGGCATACTGCCAGTGGTAGGCGTGCCTTTGCCTTTCATCAGTTACGGCGGGACGGCCATGGTCACGTTGGGTTTTGGTATGGGTATCTTGCTGTCCATCGCCAAAGCCAAACAGTTGGTGCAGTCATGAGCAAAAAAACAGGCATTGTGGGCACGGGGAACATGGGTGGTGGCATGGCCAAACGTCTGTTGGCATTGGGTTGGCCGGTGTATGTGCATGACCTTGACACCCCCAAGCAATTCGATTTGCAAACCGCGGGTGCGCATGGGTGTGAGCATGCGGCTGCGGTGGCGCAGGCCGCCGATGTGGTGATTGTGTGTGTCATTGATGCGCCGCAAATTCAACAAGTGTTTGACGGGCCCAACGGCTTGTTGGCGGGTTTGAAAGCCGGTCAAACCGTGGTCATGTGCCCCACGATCGCGCCGGCAGACACAGAGCATTTCGCCCAGCAACTGCAAGCTATCGGTGTGCACATGATCGATGCGCCGATGTCGGGCGGTCCTATCCGAGCCGCCAGTGGCACCATGAGCCTGATGCTGGCGGCCCCGCAAGACGTGTTGGCTGCCCAAGACGATTTATTGCAAGCGTTGTCCAACCAGTGCGTGTTGATCAGTCACCGTGTGGGCGACGGCGCTCGCGTCAAATTGGTCAACAATTTGTTGGCTGGCATCCATTTGGTGGGCGCTTGCGAGGCGATAGTGTTGGCCGAAAAAATGGGGTTGAGCAAAGAAACAGCGCTGTCACTGATTGAGCGCTCCAGCGGTCAAAGCTGGATCGCCAGCGACCGCTTGCGCCGTGTATTTGCCAACGACACCTCGATCGGTTCGCACATGCGTTTGCTGGCCAAAGACACCCGTTTGGCCATGGCTTCTGCTCAGCAGGTGGGTTATGAGGGTTGGTTGGGTGCGGACACTGCCAAAGCGTTTGCCATGGCTTGCGAGCAGGGGATGACCGACATGGACGACAGCAATATGCTGGCATTCATCCGGCAAAACCGCAAGACCTGACCCAAACGGGTTCATTGACCCACTTCTACAATGCTTGCATGATTGCACTCGAACCTACCCTAGAACGCTTATCGATCGCCCACAACCTGTTGCTCAAACCTTATGGTTTGGACGAAAGCCATTTGTCGCAGGCGTTGTCCGCCATTCGCGCCCACCGCATCGATGACGCCGATTTGTATTTCCAATACACCCGTTCTGAAGGCTGGAGTTTGGAAGAAGGCATTGTCAAAACCGGCTCTTTCAGCATTGACCAAGGGGTGGGTGTTCGTGCTGTCAGCGGTGAAAAAACCGCGTTTGCTTATTCGGACGATATTTCCTTTCCCTCTTTGATGGATGCTGCCCAAACCGTGCGCAGCATTGCCGCCAGTGGCAAAAACGCCAACACCAAAGTGCCTGCGCGAAAAATCGCAGGCTCGCGCAGCCTCTACCGCGATGACGACCCGATCGCCAGTTTGGACAGTACCGCGAAAGTGCATTTGCTCGAACGCTTGGAACAACAGGTGCGCACACGCGATCCACGGGTGGTGCAAGTCATGGCCGGGTTGGCGAGCGAATACGACGTGGTGTTGGTGGCGCGCGCCGACGGTACCCTGGCGGCCGATGTTCGACCGCTGGTGCGTTTGTCCCTCAGTGTGATCGTCGAAGAAAACGGTCGCCGGGAAAGCGGTTCTGCCGGTGGAGGCGGTCGCTTCGGCTTGGCATATTTCGATGACGCTGCACTCACCCGTTATGTGGATGAAGCGGTTGGCGCTGCGTTGACCAACTTGCAGGCTCAAGCCGCACCTGCCGGGGAAATGACCGTGGTACTCGGTTCAGGATGGCCCGGCATTTTGTTGCACGAAGCGATTGGCCATGGTTTGGAAGGAGACTTCAATCGCAAGGGTTCGAGCGCATTCAGCGGCATGATCGGTCAGCGTGTTGCCGCCAAGGGCGTGACGGTGCTTGACGACGGCACGATTGCCGATCGCAGAGGTTCGCTCAATGTGGACGATGAAGGCCATGCCAGCCAACGCAATGTATTGATTGAAGACGGCATTCTGAAGGCCTACATTCAAGACAGTTTGAATGCCCGTTTGATGGGAGTGGCGCCCACGGGCAACGGCCGGCGTGAAAGTTATGCCCATGTGCCCATGCCCCGCATGACCAACACTTACATGCTTGGCGGAGATTTGCATCCCCAGGAAATCGTCGCCAGCATCAAAAAAGGTTTGTATGCCACCAATTTCGGCGGTGGTCAGGTTGACATCACGTCCGGTAAATTTGTGTTCTCCGCCAGTCAGGCTTATTGGGTCGAAAACGGAAAAATCCAATACCCGGTCAAAGGTGCCACCTTGGTGGGCAATGGTCCCGATGCCTTGACCCGGGTCAAAATGATCGGCAACGACATGGCGCTCGACCCTGGGGTGGGCACGTGTGGCAAAGAGGGCCAAAGCGTGCCCGTGGGTGTGGGTCAACCTACCCTGCGCATAGACGGCTTGACCGTGGGCGGAACCGCTTAAGGTTGCCAATTGGGCCTGTGCTACATTTCAACCATGCAATCAGTTCAGTTCCATTTTGCTTATTTTGAAATCTCACGCCCCACTGGCGGTCGAGAAGTCTGAACGCAACAACGCTCTGAACTCCCCTACCCACCGCCGGTCCCCGGCGGTTTTTTTTTTGTTGACGAATTGTTGAACCATTACCGTTGAAGCCCAGGAGTCTTTCATGAAACACCATCCCAAAGATGCTTATGCACCGATCGATGACCAAACCAGCCAGACCGACGACCAACGCATCAAGGACATCACCGTGTTACCGCCTCCTGAACATTTGATTCGTTTTTTTCCGATCGCAGGTACTGCTGTTGAGAAACTCATCAGTGACACTCGTCAAAGTGTTGCTGCGATGATGTCTGGCAAGGATGACCGGTTGCTGGTGGTAATCGGGCCTTGCTCGATCCACGACCCTGCCGCCGCACTGGAGTACGCAAGACGCCTTAAAGCAGAGCGCGAAAAATTCCAAGACACCTTGGAAATTGTCATGCGTGTGTATTTTGAAAAACCCCGCACCACGGTGGGTTGGAAAGGCTTGATCAACGACCCGTATTTGGACGAGAGTTTTCGCATTGACGAAGGCTTGCGCATCGCGCGTCAATTGCTGATTGAAATCAACCGCAGCGGTGTACCGGCTGGCAGCGAGTTTTTGGATGTGATTTCCCCGCAATACATCGGCGACTTGATCAGCTGGGGCGCCATCGGAGCGCGTACCACTGAAAGCCAAGTCCACCGCGAGTTGGCATCGGGTTTGTCTGCGCCGATCGGCTTCAAAAACGGTACCGATGGCAACATCAAAATCGCGACCGATGCCATACAAGCTGCAGCGCGCGGCCACCACTTTTTATCGGTACACAAAAACGGCCAGGTCGCGATTGTGCAAACCCAGGGCAATCCGGATTGCCACGTGATTTTGCGCGGTGGCAAAACGCCCAACTATGATGCCGCCAGTGTGCAAGCGGCTTGCAAAGAGTTGGAAGCGGCCAAGTTGCCTGCCCGCTTGATGGTGGATTGCAGCCACGCCAACAGCAGCAAGCAGCATGAACGCCAGTTGGAAGTGGCCAAAGACATTGCTGGACAAATCGCGAGCGGGTCACGCCAGGTGTTTGGTGTCATGGTGGAAAGCCATTTGCAACCCGGCGCACAAAAATTCACACCTGGAAAAGACAAGGTCGACGGCTTGGTGTTTGGGCAAAGCATCACCGATACTTGTTTGGCTTGGGATGATTCCGTGGCCGCTTTAAAAGCGCTTGATGAAGGCATCAAAGCCAGACGCAAATTGAAAAAATAATGACTAACTCAAGGTCGTTGCAGGGCTTGCAATAACTTGGCATGGATGCCACCAAAACCGCCATTGCTCATGCAAACGATGTGATCGCCAGGTGCTGCCACTGCTGTCACTTGGGACACCAGTTCGTCAATGGATGCAGCGGTGTGAGCCCTCTCACCCATGGGTGAAAGCGCCTCATGGGCATCCCAGTCCAAACCGGCGGTGTGGCAAAACGCCAAGTCTGCGGACTCCAGGCTCCACGGCAGTTGTGATTTCATGGCGCCCAGTTTCATGGTGTTACTGCGTGGCTCAAACACCGCCAACAGGCGGCCGTGGGGTACACGGCGTCGCAACCCATCCAAAGTGGTGCGAATGGCGGTCGGGTGGTGGGCGAAATCGTCATACACATGGATCGCCTGTTCACCACTGCCGATGCTGCCGCGTAATTCCATGCGGCGACGCACATTCTGGAAAGTTGCCAACGCCTGACTGGTGAGCTCCGGTGACACGCCCACATGCCGGGCCGCCGCGATAGCCGCCAAGGCATTCATTTGGTTGTGCACGCCCGTTAATGCCCAGCGAACCTGCGCCACATGCTGTCTTTGGTGAATGACAGCAAAGTCATGGGGCTCACCTTGGGTCTGCCAGTTACCTGTCAGGCCAAAACCCTCTAAGTGGCTCCAGTGGCCCATGTTCAACACCCGTTTCAAGCTGTCTTGTTCGGCATTGACCACCAAGCAGCCGCTGGCGGGCACGGTGCGCACCAAATGGTGAAACTGCCGTTCAATGGCCGCCAGGTCATCAAAAATATCGGCATGGTCGAATTCGAGATTGTTCAACACAGCGGTTCGCGGCCTGTAGTGGACAAACTTACTGCGCTTGTCAAAAAAAGCGGTGTCGTATTCGTCGGCTTCGATAACAAACAGCGGCCGGGACGGGCCATGGGCGGTGTGACCCAGCCTGGCTGATACGCCGAAATTCAAAGGCACGCCACCGATCAAAAAACCGGGCGTCAAACCGGCTTGTTCCAGCACCCAAGCCAGCATCGCGGTGGTGGTGGTTTTGCCGTGCGTGCCTGCGACCGCCAGTACGTGGCGGGACTCTCTGGGCGCATGCAGCACATGGTCACTCAGCCATTGCGGGCCGCTGGTGTAAGGCATGCCCGCTTCCAGAATGGCTTCCATCAAAGGGTACCGTGGTGTTCCATCGGCGAGCCTCGTTCTGGAAACCACATTGCCCACCACGAAAATGTCGGGTTTCAAGGCCAGTTGGTCTGTACGGTAACCCTCGATCAATTCAATGCCCAAGGCGCGTAATTGGTCGCTCATGGGAGGGTAGACGCCTGTGTCGCAACCGGTGACACGGTGACCGGCTTCGCGGGCCAGGGCAGCCAGACCGCCCATGAACGTGCCGCAAATGCCTAATATATGTATGTGCATGGGCTGGCATTGTAGAAGTGCCCCGAAGAGTTCCATGGCTTTGGCATGGCTCTTCACCAAAGCTGTGCGCCGCGCAGTCACAATCAATGCCATGTCCAGCGATATCAAACGTGAAATTGCCGCCACAGCCGCGCGCCTGGTGGTGGAAGAGGGCTTGGAGTTTGGCCCCGCCAAGCACCGTGCGCTTAAAGAACTCGGCCTGCCTGCGCGCCAAGCGTTGCCGGACAACGAACAGGTTGAAAGCGAAGTTTTCGACTACTTGACATTGTTTTGCGCCGACACCCAGCCGTTTGAATTGTTGGCACTGCGTCGTTTGGCTTTAGGTTGGATGGAGCGATTGGCTTCTTTTCGCCCGCATTTGGGGGGCGCGGTCTGGCGCGGCTCGGCCACTCGGTTGTCGGATATCCATATCCAATTGTTTTGCGATGACAGCAAGCAGGCTGAACTGGCGTTGCTGGACCAAGGTGTCCGGTTTGAGGTTCGAGCTGTCAACGGGTTCAGGGGCGAGTCGGTCGACGCACTCAGTATCCATTGCCATTGCGCCGACTTGAATGAAGACATAGGTGTGCATTTGATGGTGTATGACCACGACGATTTGCGCGGTGCTTTGTTGCCAGACAAGCGTGGCAGAACTTCGCGAGGCGATATCCATGCGCTCAGACAACTGGTAGACAATGCCTGATGAACTCAGAAATTCCTCCTATCAACCCTTCACGCCAGCGGCGAACTTTTTTATCCGTTGCCGCTGGCGCATTGGTCGCTGGACTTGGCGTCGCTTGGTGGCGTCAACACAGCCGCTCCTTGCCGGAGCCTGCGTTGGCGGCGCTGTGGGCGGCCGAATTTGAGCAACCCGACGGCAAGCCGCTGTCCTTGGGACAGTTCAAAGGACAGCCCTTGGTGGTCAATTTTTGGGCCACCTGGTGCACCCCGTGTGTCGAAGAAATGCCTTTATTGAACGCCTTTTATCAACAAAACAAGTCTAAAAGCTGGCAAGTTCTGGGTTTGGCGATTGATCAGCCGAGTGCAGTCAAGCGTTTTCTGGCTCAGCATCCGGTAGAATACCCCATCGGTTTGGCGGGTTTGAATGGCACAGCTTTGATGACCGATTTGGGTAACCTGCAAGGAGGATTGCCGTTTACCTTGGTGATAGATGCACAGCAGGGTTTGCGTATGAAAAAACTCGGCAAGCTGTCACAAGCCGATATCAACGCTTGGGTTTGATGTTTCGCGTGTTTTGGTACTTTCGCCTAAATGATGTAAATTAGCATCTTGTTAACAGCAATTGACTGCAAGTTATATGGACTTAAGAAAACTTAAAACTTTGATTGACTTGGTCTCGGAGTCCAATGTCTCTGAACTCGAGATCACTGAGGCTGAAGGCAAGGTTCGCATTGTCAAGGGCCCGGTCGGCGGCCCGGTGGCCGTGGCAGCCCCAGTGATGGTGGCCGCACCCGCCCCCGCGCCCGTCAACTCGTCCCCCCCTGTTGCAGCGACTTCACCTCCTGTCGCTGCGGTTACCGTGGAAGCCCCTGTGGTCAGCGGTCATGTGGTCAAGTCGCCCATGGTCGGCACCTTCTACACCGCTTCAAGTCCGGAAGCCAAGCCGTTTGTCCAGGTGGGCAGTGTCGTTAAAGCAGGCGAGACGATTTGCATTATCGAAGCGATGAAAATTCTCAATGAAATCGAAGCTGACAAAAGCGGTACGGTGACGCGCGTATTGGTCGACAACGGCCAAGCCGTGGAATACGGTCAACCCCTGTTCATGATTGAGTGAACCCCGCACATGTTTAAAAAGATTCTGATCGCCAACCGTGGCGAAATCGCGTTGCGTATCCAACGTGCCTGCAAAGAACTCGGCGTAGAAGCTGTGGTGGTCTATTCAGAAGCCGATCGGGATGCCAAATACGTCAAATTGGCAGAAGAAGCGGTGTGCATTGGTCCGGCCGCATCTGCTCAAAGTTACTTGAATATGCCGGCCATCATTTCTGCAGCAGAAGTCACGGATGCGCAAGCGATTCATCCGGGTTATGGTTTTTTGAGCGAAAACGCAGACTTCGCGGAACGTGTGGAGAAAAGCGGATTTGTGTTCATCGGGCCCACGCCCGAGTCTATTCGCACCATGGGCGACAAAGTGTCTGCCAAGCAAGCCATGATCAAAGCGGGTGTGCCTTGTGTGCCCGGCTCTGATGGTGAGTTGCCAGACGACCCGGCGCAAATTCGGCGCATTGGCAAAGCGGTGGGCTATCCGGTGATCATCAAGGCCGCTGGTGGGGGGGGTGGTCGCGGCATGCGGGTGGTGCACAACGAAGCGGCATTGATCCATGCGGTGCAAACCACCAAGGCCGAGGCAGGGGCAGCTTTTGGCAATCCTGCGGTGTACCTGGAAAAGTTTTTACAAAACCCCAGACACATTGAAATTCAAATCTTGGCCGACAACTTCAAAAACGCCATTTATTTGGGCGAGCGCGATTGTTCTATGCAACGCCGCCACCAAAAGGTGATTGAAGAAGCGCCCGCCCCCGGCATTGCGCGCAAATTGATCGAGCGCATCGGCGAACGCTGCGTCGCTGCCTGTAAAAAAATGGGTTACCGAGGTGCGGGAACCTTCGAGTTCTTGTATGAAAACGGCGAGTTTTATTTCATCGAAATGAACACGCGGGTACAGGTAGAGCATCCGGTGACCGAATTCATCACCGGTGTGGACATTGTCAAAACCCAAATCATGACGGCCTCGGGCATGAAATTGCCCTATACCCAGCGTCAAATCGGTATCAAAGGCCATGCGATTGAATGCCGTGTCAATGCCGAAGATCCTTTCAAATTCACGCCTTCACCAGGCCGCATCACCATGTGGCATCCACCCGGTGGGCCCGGTGTGCGGGTCGATTCGCATGTCTACACCAATTATTTTGTTCCTTCAAACTACGACTCGATGGTTGGAAAAATCATCGTGCACGGCGACAACCGCGAGCACGCATTGGCGCGTATGCGCACAGCACTCGGTGAGACGGTGGTCGAAGGTATCAGCACCAACATCGCTTTGCACAAAGCATTGATGGATGATCCCGGGTTTGTGGGCGGTGGTACCAACATCCATTACTTGGAAGAATGGTTGGCGGTTCGTCAAGCCTGATGGTTGAACTACATTTGCATTGCCCGCAGCATGAGGTCGAGACCATCAGCGATGCTTTGATGGCCTTGGATGCGCTCAGTGTGTCAGTGCAAGATGCAGACGCGCATACCGACCAAGAACAAGCCTTGTTTGGTGAGCCCGGTATGCCGCCTCCTGCGGCAGGCTGGGTTCGTTCTCAAGTGGTTGCTTTATTTGCTGACGAACCCGCTGCGGCAGATGCTGGCAAGCTTTTGGTGTTCCAACCTTTTTTTAAAGAAGCCGAATTGCTTGGTATCCAGCCCTTGGTGGCCCAAGACTGGGTGCGCTTGACCCAGTCGCAGTTTGAGCCGCTGCCCATCACAGACACTTTTTGGGTGGTGCCGAGTTGGCATGAACCGCCAGCCCAAGCGCAATGGGTACTTCGGCTAGACCCGGGGCTGGCATTTGGCACGGGCACGCATCCGACGACCCGTATGTGTTTGCGATGGATTGCCATGCATCCACCGCAAGGTCAACGTGTGCTTGACTATGGATGTGGATCCGGCATTTTGGCGATTGGCGCGGCCATGCTGGGTGCCGCAGAGGTGCACGCGGTGGACATTGACCCTGATGCATTGGTGGCCACCGAGGCCAACGCCCGCGACAACCAAGTGCAGATCCAAACCGGTTCTCCCGAAATGGCCAATGGCACCTATCCACTGGTGGTGGCCAATATATTGGCAGCGCCTTTGAAAGTGCTGGCGCCATTGTTGTGTGCACATCTGGCATCGGGTGGGCAGTTACTGCTGGCTGGCATATTGAAGCGCCAGACTGAAGAGATGCGATCAGCTTATCAACCTTACTTGTCTTTGCAGTTGGCTGATGAACGGGATGGTTGGGTGCTGATGCACGGCTTGCGTATCTGACACTTGCTCAAACTTAGGCTTTGATCATATGGCTTTCGTCACACTTTGCCCCCAATGCCAAACCGGCTTTTCGGTGCAACCAGAGCATTTCAGCATGGCCGATGGCTGGGTGAGGTGTGGTCAGTGCGCCCATGTGTTTCAGTTGGACCAGCATCTGTTTGAAATGGATGACCCTCAGCCTGTGCTTGAAATGGTTCAACCATTGTCTCGTCCGGCTTCACTGACATCCACTTATTCATCACAGTCTGATGAACCTTTGAGGGGCGCTTGGGTATGTGTGGTGTTGATGTTTTTTCTACTCATCATGCAGTGGGCGTTTTATCACCGACATGCGATAGCAGGCCGTGTGCCTGAATTGCAACCTGTGTTGCAGTGGTTGTGTCAGCCGTTTTCTTGTGACATCGATTGGCCTAAGGATCCAGACCACGTTTCCCTGGAATCCAGCAGTTTCAAACGCGCTGATCAAGATACTTTTGTATTTGAAGCGGTGGTAAAGAACTTGGGTGATTCGGTTTTGTCGCCGCCTGCGTTGGAGCTCACACTTCATGCCGAAGGTCGTGATGTGGTGCGAAGAGTCATCATGCCGCATGAATGGGGATTGAACGAAGCTTTGCGTCCACACGGCAGTCACCCCTTGTTTTTCAGCTTCAGGTTAGACCCCACTTTGTCTTCGTCAATTGACGGCTTCAAAGCTTTGCTTTTTTACCCTTAAATCATTTGAACAGGATGTGGTTATGGCAGTTGTGATTTGTGGATCCTTGGCTTTTGACACCATCATGCATTTTGAAGGTCGATTCAAAGAACAAATATTGCCTGAGCAATTGCACATACTGAATGTATCTTTTTTGGTGCCGCGCCTGCAGCGAGAGTTTGGCGGATGTGCAGGAAATATTGCTTATGGATTGAAATTGCTCGGCGGCCAACCACTGCCTATGGCAACCCTAGGCAATGATGGCGAAAGTTATTTCAACCGTCTCAAACATCTGGGCATAGCGACTGATTTTGTGAAAATTGTCGATGATGATTACACTGCACAAGCCATGATCATGACGGATTTAGACAATAACCAAATTACCGCGTTTCACCCAGGTGCCATGATGCAAGCGCATATCACGCAAGTCCAAAAACGCCCCGACATCAGCTTGGGCATCGTCTCGCCCGATGGGCGCGACGCGATGTTGCAACATGCAGAGCAATTTGCTGCTGCTGGCATTCCGTTTGTGTTTGACCCCGGACAAGGCCTGCCCATGTTCGATGGTGAAACTCTGCGCCATTTCATCGAGCTGTCCACTTGGGTTACGGTCAACGATTACGAAGGAAAAATGTTGTCTGACCGTACCGGCTGGGACAGTGCAGAGATTTCATCCAAGGTCAAAGGCTTGGTGGTTACCTTGGGCGAAAAAGGCTGCGAGGTTTGGCAGCAAGGTCATATGCAATGGGTACAACCGGTGAAAGCCGAGGCGGTGATCGACCCTACTGGATGCGGCGATGCATGGCGCAGCGCATTGTTATTTGGACTTGACCAAGGCTGGGATTTGTTGCGTTGTGCCGAATTGGGCAATCGGGTTGGGGCTAAAAAAATTGCCACCCGAGGACCACAAAATTACACACTGACATAAAAAAACCCGGTGCAATCTGACACCGGGTTATGGGCAAACATCAAGAACCTTTTCAGGGCTTGGTGGCTGTTGGAAATGGCCAGGCTGCTTGCGGATTCAAAGTGGTTTGCGCCACATGTGCAACCGCTTGAGCTGTTGGGCTTGCAGCCGGTTTTTTGGCCGCATGCTTGGCAGCTTGTTTGGTGGCCGGCTTCTTTGCGGCAGGCTTTTTCGCAGCAGCTGGTTTGCTACTTGTTACTTTTTTTTTCGCAGCGGGTTTTTTGGCAGCAGGTTTTTTGGCTGCTGCTTTTTTCGCGGCAGGCTTTTTCTTAGCTGCGGGATTTTTAGCTGCTACTTTTTTCGCGACAGGCTTTTTGGCTGCAGGCTTTTTCTTGGCTGCGGGCTTTTTCGCTGCTACTTTTTTCGCGGCAGGCTTTTTGGCTGCAGGCTTTTTCTTGGCTGCGGGCTTTTTAGCTGCTGCTTTTTTCACGGCGGGCTTTTTGGCGGCTGCTTTTTTAGCGGCCGGTTTTTTTGCTGCTGGTTTTTTTGCAGCGGATTTTTTTGCAGTTGCCATTAGATACTCTCCTAGATCAAGATCTTAGATCGTTGGTTCAAAACACTTGGTCTTTACAGCCCAAGTGATTCATGGTGCTGAACCGAGGTTCAACACCATGAACGGGGTGTGCTCACAGCGCACAAAAACAGGGTATTTGTTGCAATTGCTGTGCGAGCAAATCATGGACATGTCCGTTTCAATCCCAAGACAGCGCGCCGCCGGTCTGGTATTCAATGACACGGGTCTCAAAAAAGTTGCGTTCTTTTTTTAGGTCAATCATTTCGCTCATCCAAGGAAAGGGGTTTTCCTCATGAGGGAACAGTGCTTCCAAGCCGATTTGGGTGGCTCGGCGGTTGGCGATGTAGCGCAAATAACCCTTGAACATGGAGGCGTTCATGCCAAGTACGCCACGCGGCATGGTGTCTTCAGCGTAGCGGTATTCCAATTCAACGGCTTTGTGAAACAGTTCATTGACATCAGTTTTGAATTGGGCTGTCCATAGGTGCGGGTTTTCTAACTTGATCTGGTTGATCAAATCGATACCAAAGTTGCAATGCATGGATTCATCGCGCAAGATGTATTGGTATTGTTCAGCCGCACCCGTCATTTCGTTTTGACGTCCGAGCGCCAAGATTTGGGTGAAGCCCACATAAAAGAACAAACCTTCCATGAGGCAAGCGAAAACAATGAGTGACTTCAACAAGGTTTGGTCGGTTTCAACCGTGCCCGTGTGGAAGCTGGGGTCCATGATGGTATCAATGAACGGTATCAGGAATTCATCTTTGTCTCGGATAGAGGCCACTTCCTGGTAGGCATTGAAGATTTCGCTTTCGTCTAATCCCAGCGATTCGACGATGTATTGGTAGGCGTGGGTGTGAATGGCTTCTTCGAAGGCTTGACGCAGCAGGAACTGACGGCATTCTGGCGCAGTGATGTGGCGGTAAGTACCCAGCACAATGTTGTTAGCGGCGAGTGAATCGGCCGTGACAAAAAAACCCAGATTGCGTTTGATGATGCGGCGCTCGTCTTCGGTGAGGCCGTTGGGGTCTTTCCACAACGCGATGTCACGCGTCATGTTGACTTCTTGCGGCATCCAATGGTTGGCACAGGTGGCCAAGTACTTTTCCCAGGCCCATTTGTATTTGAAAGGCACCAACTGATTGACGTCGGTTTGTCCATTGATGATGCGCTTGTCTGCGGCATTGACGCGTCGGCCGTTGGTCGAGGCAGCCGATGTAAAGGCGCGTGATGCTGTATTTGAGGAGGGGTCTGAAAGAACAGCGCCATCGTTGAGTGTGCGAGAAGCTGGGGCTACCGCAGATGGGGAGGGTGACACAGCCAAGTGACTGTTGAAGTCACTTGCTCCGATGGGCGATGTGGGCTTTGTTTCTTCTTCCCAGGTCAACATATAGGTAATTCCATTTTTCGAATTATGGGTGCACGCCAGTGAAACGCAAAGAGTTCATTCACGACAGCAAGGAAATTTGTTGTTGAATTGCAATTTATTCAAACGCTGCCGCAGTGCAGTGTTTGAAAATGTTACTGACATGCTTCGCAGCTTGGGTCATCAACACCGCAGAATTTGACATCGGTGGCGGGTGCGGCAGACAAGATTTGCGAACGCGCTGCTGCTGCTGCGAGCTCCATGGCACTCAAACCCGGGTTGCCGCCGCCAGAGGAGACCGCGTTGTGCGAACCTGCTTGCACCGTGGACTTTTCGATTTGTGTGGCACTGGTGGTGCGCAGGTAATACGTGGTTTTGAGTCCGCGTAACCAAGCGAGTTTGTAGGTCTCGTCGAGTTTCTTGCCAGATGCACCCGCCATGTAAATATTGAGAGACTGCGCTTGGTCAATCCATTTTTGGCGACGTGCGGCCGCCTCAACCAACCAGTGCGTTTCCACCTCGAAGGCGGTGGCGTACATGTCTTTGAGGTCTTGCGGTACCCGGTCGATCGGACGCAATGAACCATCAAAGTGTTTGAGGTCCATGACCATGACATCGTCCCACAGACCCAGGCGCTTGAGGTCGCGCACTAAATAGGCGTTGATGATGGTGAATTCGCCGGACAGGTTGGACTTGACCGATAAATTGCCAAAACATGGCTCGATGGATGCGTCCACCCCCACGATGTTGGAGATGGTGGCGGTCGGTGCGATGGCCACGCAGTTGGAATTGCG
>JBJTXF010000215.1:0-15007 GCA_046082145.1 Limnohabitans sp.
TTTTGGCGTTGGACCATGGGTTTTAACGCCACCATGGAATCCATTCACCGTTGGGCTTGGTGGTTTGCGGTCCTTTGCCCTTTGACAGGCGGCATTGGTATTTTGCTGACCGGAACGGTGGTGGACAACTGGTATTTGTGGGCGGTCAAACATGGTGTGGCGCCTCCATATCCGAATGTTTTCCCGCCTGTCGTTGACCCGGCGCTCACTCTGGGAGTCAAGTGATGAATGCATTGCAATGGACGAATCGGCTGTGGCAATGCGTTGCAGCCTGTGGGGCTGTGCTGGTGTTGAGCGGTTGTGAATTGCCTGTGCCCAACAGTGTGCAGCATGGTTACCGTGGTACAGGCATGGTTCAGGTCTACAACACGCGTTTGCTGGCTGACAAAGTAGATGTGAATGTGCCACCCGTGGCCCTGCCCCAAGCTCCTGGTGAAGGCCCTAAGGCCTCTCAGACCTACAAGAATGTGCAAGTGTTGGGCAACCTCAGCACAGCACAGTTCAACCGTCTGATGGTGTCTATGACCGCTTGGGTAGCCCCTAACAATGGCGGTTGTGTCTATTGCCATAACCCAGCCAATTTTGCGGACGATGAAAAATACACCAAGGTGGTGGCACGTCGCATGTTACAAATGACGCAGCACATCAACAGCGAATGGAAACCGCACGTGGCGCAAACCGGTGTCACTTGTTATACCTGTCACCGAGGCCAGCCTGTGCCTTCGGCCATCTGGTTCACCCAAAACCACGAACCGCAGGGTTCCAATTTCTTGGGTGACAAAGCCGGTCAAAACGAACCTGCTGCCTCGGTCGATTTGGCATCATTGCCAAACGATCCATTCACACCGTTCTTGCTGGAGGCCAAAGACATTCGCATGAATGGTCCCACGCCGCTGCCTTCAGGCAACCGGCATTCCACCAAGCAAACTGAATTCACCTATGCCTTGATGACACATATGTCAACCTCACTGGGTGTCAATTGCACGTATTGCCACAACAGCCGTTCTTTCCAAAGTTGGGAAGATGCACCACCACAGCGAGTAACTGCTTGGCATGGTATCCGCATGGCGCGTGACCTGAATGTCAACTACATGGAGCCTTTGACACCGGTATTTCCAGAGAACCGCAAAGGCGAATGGGGTGATGTTGCAAAACTCAATTGCAACACCTGCCACCAAGGGGCGTACAAGCCTTTGTTTGGTGCACCCATGGCCAAAGACTTTCCTGAGTTGACATCAACCTCTCTTGGCAACCCCACCCAAATCGCCGTCAAGTGATGCCAGATTGAGCCATTTTTAACCTGACACATGAGCCACCCATGGTTACCCAAGATCCTGTATCCATGGCAATGTCTGGTGTCTTGGTGGTATTGCTCGTTGACTTTTTGAGAACGCATCAGGGCTGGGGTTGGTTACGCCTGGTGCAGGGGGCAAACGCATTCAAAGAAACGCCAGGTATGGTGTTCACCAAGGTCATGGGAAGTGGCCATGAGGGTGGCTTTGTGCTCAGACCCAGCGCTACCCACCAAGGTTTGGTGTGCATGTTTGAAAACGCCGAACAAGCCGACGAATTTATCGACAGTGCTTCTGTCAAGGCTTACGCAGAACGCGCCAAATCATTTTTCATCACGGCTTTGGCTGTGACATCTGCCAGAGGATCATGGGATGGTCGCTCTTGGGAAGCCACCCCAGAGGATCGTTTGGGCAAATACCTTCACACCAACACCCTTGACGCAGGCATGGTGGCACTCACACGTGCCAGTATTCGCCCCGCCAAAGCGGTTGCCTTTTGGCGTTACGCGCCTGGCGCGCAAGACGATTTGAAACACGCTCCCGGCTGCGAATTGGCCATGGGTTTGGGTGAAGTCCCTTTGGTGAGGCAATGCACTTTCAGTTTATGGAAAAACACCCAATCGATGATGGACTATGCGCACACCGGCGCTCATCAGCAAGCGATTGCAGCGGCCTATAAAAACGATTTTTTCTCCGAATCCCTGTTCGTGCGCATGCGTGTATTGCGGCGTGAAGGACAGTGGCCCGGGGTGATGTCTGATGCAACGTCAAACGAGGTGTTGCATGGCTGATCACAAAGTGGTGGTGGTCGGTGCAGGCATGGCGGGTCTGGTCAGTGCATTGCAATTGGCGCATGCCGGATTACAAGTGACCGTGATTGACAAAGCCGCATCCCCGGGCGGCAAGATCAGGCAATTGATGCCTGACGGCATGCCGGTGGACAGTGGCCCCACCGTGTTCACCATGCGCTGGGTGTTCGATCAGATCATGGCGTCTGTCGGTACCCGGCTTGAATCGCAATTGCACATACAGCCGTTGAATGTGTTGGCTCGACATTTTTGGGAAGACGGATCGCAACTCGATTTGTTTGCCGATCCCGCGCAGTCCATGGACGCAGTCGCGCGTTTTGCCGGCCCTGTTGAGGCGCAACGGTTTGCCCAGTTTTGCCACACCGCACGTCAGGTGTATGACGCGCTGGAAGGTCCGTTTATCAAATCGCCAGTGCCCACCATGGCCAATATGATGACCCAATTGGGACCGCGTGGCTTGGCCACACTTGCTTCGGTGGGACCAATGCGCAGTTTGTGGAACAGTCTGGGCCGGCATTTCAACGATCCGCGTTTGCGTCAATTGTTTGGGCGCTATGCCACTTATTGTGGATCGTCGCCTTGGGAAGCACCCGCCACTTTGATGCTGATTGCGCAAGTGGAAATGGATGGCGTGTGGGCGGTACATGGTGGTATGCATGCATTGGCCACGTGTTTCATGCGGCTTGGGCAAGCGCAAGGCGTGAACTATGTGTTCAACAGCGAATGCGAACGTATTGAGTTAAACCAAGGAAAAGTTAGCGGTGTGCGCTTGGCCAGTGGTGACAGTTTGCGTGCTGACAGCGTGGTGTTCAACGGCGATATCGCTGCGCTGCGCAAAGGCTTGCTCGGATCTGGCGTACAAAAGTCTGTGCAAGGCAAAGTGCAACCGCGATCTTTGTCTGCGCTCACTTGGTCTTTGCATGCCGATACGGGCGGCATGGCTTTAGATCGACACAATGTGTTTTTCAACAGCGATTACGCCAGCGAGTTTGATGACATATTCGCGCACAAGCGCTTGCCATCACAGCCCACGGTGTATGTGTGTGCACAAGACCGCGGCACAGGCACGGTACCCATCGGCGCAGAGCGGATATTGTGTTTGGTCAATGCACCTGCTCGCGGCGATAAACGCCTGTCTGACGATGAATTAGAGGCTTGTGCACGCAGCAGTCAGGCCCGCATGGCCAACGCCGGTTTGCATCTCTCATTGGAGCCCTCCGCATCATGCATACGCACCACCCCACAGGACTTTCACCAGTTATTTCCAGCGACCGGTGGGGCGTTGTACGGCCAGGCCACCCATGGATGGATGGCAGCTTTCGCCCGTTCCAACGCCCGCTCGCTAGCCAAGGGCTTGTACCTGGCGGGGGGCAGCGTGCACCCGGGGCCGGGGGTACCGATGGCGGCCATGTCGGGGCAATTGGCGGCCGCCGCTCTGATGGCAGACCTCGGTTTGACCAGCTTGTCGCGTCCCACGGTTACCTCTGGTGGTACCTTGACGCACTGAGCGACGATGGTCTCTATGGCCTGACCTTGATTGCGTTTGTGGGCAGTGTGTTTTCACCATATTACGCATGGCAACGCCGACAGCATGCCCATGCCAACCCTGAAGACCATTGCGCTTTGAACATTGCGCTCTACAGCAAAGAGGCGCGTCGCTGGACCATGACCGAGCGTGGTGCACGACATTGCCACCGGAACCAGCAACAGTTCACCATCGGCCCGAGTCAGTGGCGCATGGAGGGCGACACAATGGTGATTGACATGGATGAAGTGGCCGTGCCTTGGCCACACCGCGTCAGCGGTCAGGTGCGATTGCAAGCAGACCAATGGTTCAACTTCAGCACGCCCATTGACTCGCACGGCAAGCACCGATGGGGACCATTGGCACCCTCTGCACGTATCACAGTGGATTTACAAAACCCATCACAACGTTGGCAGGGTCAAGCGTATTTGGACTCCAACGAAGGTGATGAACCGATTCACCATGCGTGCCATGAATGGGATTGGTCACGTGCACTGCTGAAAGATGGCAGCACAGCGGTTATTTACGACATACAAGGCAAAGCAGGGCAACAGGGCGATCGATTGTTGGCACTGCGTTTCGTGCCCGACGGCAGTGTGCAAACCTTTGAAGCCCCACCCAGACAAGCCATGCCGCCCACACTGTGGCGCATCCAAAGACGCATGCGCAGCGAGTCACCGGCGCGAGTGATCGAGCAGTTGGAGGACACCCCTTTTTACCAACGTGCATTGCTCCAAAGTGAATTGCTGGGTGAAACCGTGCACAGCTTTCACGAAACCTTGTATGTGCCGCGACTGGTGTCTCCTGTGGTGCAAGCCATGTTGCCTTGGCGTATGCCCAGAAGAGGATGAAGCGTTAGGGTGGTTTCAAGTAGGCCATTTGCTGCGCCACTTCTGCTGGCATCTTCAAGGCCATGCTGGCGGGCGTGGAAAAGCGCAATGTTGACAAAAATTGCAAGCGACCCGCATCGGTACCGACCACGGCATGCAAAGGGTGTTGCCGATATTCCCATTCGCTGGCCAAAGCGCGGCCCAGTTGCGGGCCAAAGCTGGCTGTGGCGCTGGCCAATATATCGGCCTCGTTCATCAATACCACCGCCCACGCTTTGTTCATCACAAATGGACGGTGTTTCACGTTGTCGTGGTTGGCCGCGACCAAT
This sequence comes from Limnohabitans sp., assembly GCA_046082145.1. GTDB lineage: Bacteria > Pseudomonadota > Gammaproteobacteria > Burkholderiales > Burkholderiaceae_C > Limnohabitans. The sequence goes on from JBJTXF010000215.1 coordinate 4,786, forward strand.
GTGGGGTCGGTGTGCAATATCAAATGTGAGGCGGTATCGAGCCATTCTTTGGTGACGCCGTGTTGTTTGGCCATGCGTGTGAGCAATGCCACGGACTGCGATTCAAATGCTTGCAAATGGCTGTTGGCGCCACCGGGGTGCAATACATCATGCGAAGTCACTGACATCAGCAAGCATGCAGTCCAGTCATCGGACACAGCATGCCCGTGCGCTTGCAAGGCTTGCAACAGCCAACACAAAGACACCAATGCATCGGCGGTGTGCAATCGGTTGTGATAGTGGGGTTCGTAGGTCGATGTGCGTGCCAACACTTCCATGTGCTCGGCCATGGCCAGGGCAGTGTCCAGCATGGCTGTCGCTTCGCGTGACTTTGGAAGGGCACTGGGCCAGCGTTGCGACAAACATGCGTTGAGAACCACAGAAAGCCCGGGCCAATCACGTGGCCACCGAAGACGCAAGTTGGTCAATGTCTGGCAAAGCTGACCATGAAAATCCACAGTGGGGTCGTTGGTTTCAGTCATGCTGCAAACCCATCGTGCCTCAGAGGTTGCCTGCTCGCAATACGTTGTTCATGTTGAGCTGCAACAACAAGGCCTCGAATACCGGCACCAACAAAGGTGAAGTGCCCGACATCATTTGGTTGGCTTGCTCGCTGGAAATTTTCAGGCAGATCACCTCGCCCAAGGCTTGAGCCGATGCACCCCGGATACCGCCGCTCAAAAACGCTTGTTCACCAAACGATTCGCCAGTGTTCAAGGTGGTGAATACCTTGCCTGCGGCATCAAGCAATTCCACCTGCCCTTGTTGGATGAAAAACAATTGATCGGCCACATCGCCGGCCGTGAAGATGCGTTCACCGTCGGCATAAGTGACGCTTTGAAAATCGCTCACAACACCCCCTTGGGCAATTGCTTCACCCCCAGTGTGCGCATGACATTGGTGCGTATGGTGTCACGCAAAGCAGAGGGTAAGTGGGGTATGAAACTGTCCACTTTGTGTAACGGAATGATGCGCGCTTGCACGGCATTGACGGTGATCACGGTTTTTGAACTGGGCAGCCCTGCTAAGCCTTCGGCCAGACAAATCACACTGCCCGGGCCAAGCCTTTCGACGCGTTCACCTTGGACGGCCAGCAATTGACCGGAAATGATGAAATAGGCCACCGACACTTCTTCACCTTGTGTGAACAACTTTTTCTTGGCATCGAAACTGACCGTGCTCAAGAGCTTGGAGCCCCACAAACTGAAATACAAACGCTCGTTGCTGTTGAGTTGCCCCGATCTGAATATTTCCAAACTTCTGGCAGAACTGGGGTCCACCACCCCCAAATCGTGCAGATGAGAAATATCCACTTCGAAACTTGCCGACAAGGTAGTCATGTCAGTGGTTCTCCAGGCGTTCTGCCAAAGCCTTGAGCTGACTAGCAATGAGATGACGGTCATCATCACGCAAACTCAAGGGTGATAAGTCGATATGCACACCTTGTGGATGGCTCAGACGTAAAGGCTTGTCGGCTGGTGTTTTGCGACCTTTCACGGCATAGGTTTTGATGTTGCGGTCAATCCCTTTGAGACTCACCGATGCGCGTTCCTCGACGTCAACCAAGTCATCGACCTGGGCATAGGTTTCGTGGCTGATCAAAATGCCACCCGGGTCGCAGTTGGCTTCGAGACGTTGTGCGACATTGACTTCGCCGCCGATGATGGTATAGCTCAGTCGTTGGTCCGAGCCGAAGTTGCCCACATTGCAATAGCCGGTATTGATACCGATGCGAATGACGAACGGGTTGTCAAACCCTTGCTCGCGCCATCGGCGTTGCAACACCAACATGCGCTCTTGCATGTCAAGCGCCATTTCCACGCAGGCGCGAGCGTCTTCTTTCACGCCTTTGGATTCGGGGTCGCCAAAAAACAGCATCACCGCGTCTCCGATGTATTTGTCAATGGTCGCGCCATGCGACAGCGCGATCGCGGTCATTTCAGAAAAATAATCGTTCAAATATTCGGTCAGCGATTCGGGTTGCAAAGACTCAGCGGTGCGAGTGAATTCTTTGATGTCACTGAAAAACACCGTGAGCTTTTTGCGTTGCGTGGTGATTTGCGTGTCGTACTTTCCCGCAAACAATGCCTCATGGATTTGAGGTGGCAGGTATTTGGCCAACTGTTGCGACAAACCTTCCAAGCGGCTGCGTTGCTGTTCAAGCTCTAGGGTTTGCGACTTGAGATTGCGGTTGAGTTTGACCAGGCGTTGCTCTTGACGGTCCGAGTGGCGGGTGAGGTCTTCGTTCTCCCGCACCAGTTTGGAAAACCGGTCAAACAATCGCTCGGCAAATACCGCAATCTCTTGCGAATCGCCACGCTCCAAAATGGCTTGACCTTGCGTGAGCAGCAATTTCTCACGGTCGTACAGGTCAAAAACGTCTTCAGCCATGTTGTTCGATAGAAAAGTTCAGTTCTTCAAAACGGTCTTTGAAATCTTCGCCCAGCTCTTGCATGATGTCATCGTCTTCTTCGGCTTTCCAGATGACTGTCACATCATGACCAGTTTTGCGGTACGCCTCGATGCCTTCAAACATCCGATAGAAAGCCTTGATGCTCGAACTGTTGATATAGACCATGGCCAATTCAACGGACAAAGGGCCGCTCACGGTGTTGGGCAAATCATTGATGGTGTGAATCACCTGACCGTAAAACGCCGACACGTCTTCAGGGAACGATTCGCCTTTGACACTCAAGGTCAAGGGTTGCTTTATCAATTTGATTTCAGGGGTTCGTTCGGTGGGTGCGATGTCTAAAAGCATGGTGTAGTCCTCGGTCAAATGGTGGCAGACAAAATGAAGTCGACGTTGTCTTCATCAACATCTTCAAAGGTGTATCCGATGGGCTGGGTCGAGCGACGGGCGATTTCCAGCAATCCCAACCCGGCACCGGGTCCTTCGTGATCATTGGCGTTGGACATGCCGTCGCGGTACATCTGCCGGATCGTGTCCTTGTCTGCGGTTTCTATTTGGTGCAAACGTTCTTTGAGTTGGTGTGTTTCGTTTTTTTTGATCCGGTTGCCACACATGATGGTGATTTCTTTGTCGCGCTCGGTGATCAAAATCATGCCGGCGTCATCGTCCTGCACACTGCCGTGCCAAATCAAGTTTTGCACGCCTTCCATGAACACCGAGAAAATCAATTTGGAGCGTTTGGAATCATCATGTGCAATCAATCGGGCCTTGAGCATGTCGGCCAGTGTCAACATGAGTTCGTCGGACACCGTGCCGTTGTAGGCCATGATGACCTTGTTGTGTCGCAACACGTTGCGCAATTCAATGGCTTGTTTCAGTAGCATGAACAGTTCCTTTGTGTCATATCAAAAAAAGCTGAAAGTGGCTGTTGTCATCTCAGAGTGTAAACACCACCGCGGTCACATCGTCGCGTCGGCTGTGTGTGCCTTGCCAGCTGGCAAAGTCTTGTCGCAAAGCATCGACCACCTGTTGGGCATGGCCCCCGGCATGTGCTGAGAGCAATTGCTCCAACCGGCGGTAGCCATACGACACCTTGGGCTTGCCCGCTTCACCGCCCACCTGATCGGTCAAGCCATCGGTGACGATGGCGAACATGTCGCCCTTTTGGTAAGACAGCACTTTCACCGGCGGCACCTCGGACGGCGACACGCGGTCTTTGTAGCCCAAACTCACACGCTGCGCCATGTGGCGCGTCACCACGCCATCGGCGGTGACATGGAACAAATCGATCTTCGCGCCGCCAAATTCCAAGCGTTGCAAACGCCGGTCGATGCGCAACACCGTGGCGTCACATCCATCGTCGCTTTCGCTGTCGGGACGGTCTTGGTTCAAACCGGTTCGCACATAGTGGTCCAACGAGGTGAGCGCAGACACCGGGTCTTCCATGGTGTCGTTGGCGTAAATACGCTCGAGCGAATTGCTGACCAGCAACGACAGCATTGCACCCGGCACACCATGGCCGGTGCAATCGGCCACCGCCAACACAAACGGGCCATCGTGCTGCGACGACGACACCCAGTACAAGTCCCCACCGATGGTGTCGCGCGGTTCCCATATTGTGGCAAACGAAGCAAATCGATTTTCTAAACGCACGGGTCGAGGCAATTGCCCGCGTTGCAACCGGCTGGCGTAATTCACCGAACCCACCACCAGTTGGTGTGCATCGTCCAAGGCCTGGTGTTGCTCGGCAAGCTCTTTGGTGCGCTCGGCCACGGTGTGTTCCAGCACTTTGTTTTGGTTGGCCATCAAATCGCTTTGCGCTTGAATGCTGTTGGCCAATTCTTGTTGCAACCAGCGCGTGCGACTGATCACCGCCAAGGCCATGATCATGGCTTCACAACACACACCGAACGATTGGTTGGTGAATGTGTTTTGAAAAAACAAACCAAAACCCGACGAGGGCAAGAAGCTAAAGGGTGATGGCAAGCCCAGAATGCCGATCAGGAACACCGACCGAAAACACAAATAGGGCACCATGGCGATCATGAAAAATTTGGCAATATGCAGCCCTTGTCGATAGCGCAGGAAGGCCAGGAAATATATGGACAACAAAACCCCCAAGATGGGGAAGAAGGTCGGGTTCCAGAATTGGGATTGCGATAAATCGTGATCCCACAGCAACAAAGCGCTAAGAGAAATCAACTCCCAAACCAACCATATGTTGGTCAGTTGGTAAAAGCGGGGGAAATGGGTTTTCAGGTCCAGAAAGCTTCTGGCAAACACCACATACATCATGGTTTGGCCATACGAGGACATGCTGCTGATCCAAGAAGACAAATAGCCTGGCCCCAGCGTCTCAATGCTCTCCAAGTGAACGAACATTTCAAAGAACCGTTGTCCGTCGTGAATGGGTAAGGTGATGGCTTGCGCCAGGCCGAAAAGTAACCACACACCATAGTAAAAACTCGTGGCATCACGGTTTTGATAAGCAGAATACCAACTGAATATGCACAAGGCCAGCAAAATGCCTGCGATACCCCCTTCCAGGTACAAACCAAATCGGCGCAGTTCCAAATAGCTGGCATGGTCGTAAATGCTGATCGCAAAACTTTTGGGTGGAAAAGCCGCCTGCATGTGCAGTTTGGAAAAAATCTGAACCTCCTCACCTTTGTGCAGCACAAACACGCCATATTGGCTCAAGCCAAGATCGGTTTTTTGGGTGAAAGGATTGATATTGGCCAGTTGGTTGTGAAGGCCTCGTGAGCCTTGGGGTTTCACTGCTTCACGTTGACCATTGGGACGCACAATGAAATGGTCTGCCACGACCCAATTCACTCCGGTGTTGCTGGCATCGATGCGCAGTAATCGGTCTTCATTCAATCGACTGACCAGTTTTTGGGTCACCCAATAGTCCACATACGGACTGAACTTGCCCACTTGATCAGCCGTCTGGAAGTCGGCTGTTTTAGGAATCACGCTTTCAAGCGTTTGTGTTTTGTCCGGATCAACCAGCACCATGATTTGTTTGTTCGAAACCATGATCGGCGTGTTGTCATCGATCACCAAAGCGGTTTGCGCATTCGCGGCCACACCCCACAAAACGGCCAAGGCAAACACGCATCGTTGAACAACCTGTTTATTCATCGCATTGATAAATGCTGGAGAACCAAAGTGCTAAGGACAAGCCAACTACTTTAGGGCGATCTCACCCCCCGTACAGTGGTGAAAACCATGTGACTTCAATGGTTGGTGTATGAGTGTTTTGGTATATAAAAACACCATTATTTAATGGCCTGTGAACCTAGGTGTGCGTTTCTCGGCGAACGCTTTGAGGCCTTCGGCGAAGTCGTCGCTGGCAGCGCTGTCGATTTCGCGTTGACGCAGTCGGGTTTCATCGCAGTGGCCTGCCCCTATTTCATTGAGCGAGCGCTTGGTGTGTTGCGCGGCCAGGGGAGCGAGGGCGTTCACGTCATCGATCAAGCCTTGCAAATCTTTTTCAAAGTCGGCGGCGTCGCTCCAGTGCTCAAACAAACCTAAGGCGTGCAGTTGCGCTTCGTTGAATACACGCGCAGTTAAAAACGCGCGCTTGGCTGCGGCCATGCCAAAGAGCTGAGCGTAGCGTTGCAAGCCACTGGGGTAATAGTGCAAACCCAAAGCGGCGGCGGGCATGCGCCACTCGATGCCCCGCAACGCCACATGCAGGTCACAGGCCAAGACCAAATCGGTGGCGCCGCCATACACACTGCCGTTCAATGCGCACACCGTGATGGGCCGCAACCCGGCCAAGGCTTGCGCAACCTTTTCAAATGCGGTGGAGCCGTGTGCGTTGTCTTTGAACCCGCCGATGTCATAGCCCGCGCAAAACACCGGCTTGGGTTGCCCGGCGGTGTTCGCACGCAACACCAGCACACGCACCGAGGCGTCCAGGTTCACCTGTTCGAAATGTTGCAGCAACACGCCGAGGTCGGCGTTTTCCAGACGGTTGCGCATCGCAGGGCGGTTGAGCGTGACCTGTGCGATGCCGTCGGTGATGTGCAATGAGGGTGAATAGTTGTCTTGCGGGCCGGGCATGGCGGGCATTGCGTGCTTAGGGGGCAATCAATTTGATTTTGGGGAAGTAGGTTTTGTATCGGCCTGCGTCGCGTGTCAGCAATTTGAAGTTCTCAGCTGCGGCATGTGCCCCAATGAAAAAATCGGGAAGCACACCTGTTTTCGTGACGGCCCTTTGTCGGTATTGAAGAAATGCCCGACCCGCCAATTTGGCCGCTGCTCGCGTGAGGTCCAGGACTTGAATATCGAGTTCATCCAAAAATTGATCAAGCCGTTGCCCCACGCTGGGGTGTCCGGCCAGTTCCGCATAGACCACCATGTTGATGGCCAGGTGCCCCGGCTTCGCAATCCTCAGTTGCTTGGCCGACCATGCCAACCAGACTGGATCGGCTTTGTAAATGTCCAGCAGCACTTTGGTGTCGACCAAAATCATTCGCGGTTCCAATCCTCGCCACGTGTGTTGGACAGCCATTCATCGGTGCTTGGGCCGTCTTTGGCCATGCCAATGAATTGTCGAATCGGGTCATCGGGTGGCAAAAAAGACAAATCGGGTTCGGGAATCAAAGCAGAGGGTGAAGGCGCTTTCGCAGAGACCATGTACTGGGCCAAGGCCTCTTGCACCACCAGCGATTTGGTTAAGTTACGCGAACGGCAAAACTGGTTCAAGTTGCGTTCCATGGTTTTGGGCAGGCGGACAGACAGCATGAAGATTCCTTATTTTGCGCATTTGAAAATTCATTCATTTCATTGTATGACAAAAAATATTTATTGTCATACAAAAATTTCAACCCACCACCACTGGCACCTCGGTCGCTGGTGGTGTGTTGCGCGAGCGGTGGCATCGCACCAGGCCGTCAATCATCACCATGCCGATGCCGGGGATGTCGCCCAATTGCACGCTCTCCAGCAAAGTGCGGCTAGCGGTGTGTTGTGCCCGGTCCATGAACACAAAGTCTGCCGCGCGACCCACTTCAATCAGTCCGCCATTCAGGTGGCGAATGCGGGCGGTGTTGCCTGTGGCAAAACAAAACACCAGCTCGGCGGGGATGTTGGCCATGCTCGACAACAACGCAATCAAGCGCAACATGCCCAGCGGTTGCACGCCCGAACCTGCGGGGCCGTCGGTGCCTAATATCAAGCGGTGCGGGCATTTCAATTCCAGAGCGGCTTTGGCCGCTGCAATCGCCACGCGTTCGTTGCCGTTGTGCACGATTTCAATCGCACGGCTCGACTTCTCGCACAGCTCGCACACATGCGCCTCGCTCAATGAGGTGTGGCCGCCGTTGATGTGGCCGATGACATCGGCGTCGGCCTCCAGCACCACATCTTTGTCGATCAACCCCGACCCGGGAATAGACGGGCCGCCGGTATGGATGGTGCTTTGTATGCCGTGCTTGCGTGCCCAGGCCACCATTTCTTTGGCTTCGTAACCGGCTTTCACCGAGCCCAGTCCCACCTCGCCCAACAAGGTCACGCCCGCCGAGGCCAGTTCGGCGAAATCGTGTTCGGTCATGCCTTTTTCAATGATGGGTGCGCCTGCAATCACTTTGACACCGCCGGGGCGAAAGTTGCTGAAGGCGCGTTGCGCGGTGATGGCCAGTGCTTTCAAACCCACGATGTCTTTGGGTCGACCGGGCAGGTGCACTTCACCGGCCGAGACCATGGTGGTGACGCCGCCGTGCATGGTCGAGTCGATCCAGCCGATTTGGTTTTGCCTTGGGGTCCAGTCGCCAAACACCGGGTGCACATGGCTGTCGATCAGGCCCGGGGCCACGCAGGTGTGGCGTGCGTCAATGGTGGTTTTGGCGCCTTCGGTGTCCAGGTCTTTGAACTGGCCCACACCTGTGATGATGCCGTCCATGACGACGATGGTGTCGGCGGACAAGATCGGCTGGTCGATATCGCCGCTGAGTAGCAAACCAATGTTTTGGATGACAACTTTGCCTGAGGCTTCTTCAAGGGTAGCGGTGGCCATGGGGGTGGTACTCCTGCGATCGGGTGGGGTGAAGGGCTAGGGTTATTGAGCGGTGACGCGCAAGCATAATGCGATTGATTCTTACAAAACGTATGCACCCACCCAGCACCACACACACCGATGGATTGCCCTCAACCGACGCGGGCTTGCCGTTGGGTTTGCAAAGGGTAGAACCCAAACACGGTCCGGTGCGTGAAGGCAAAGTGGAATGCAATGCCTGTCCGGTGCTGTGCCAAATTTCCGAGGGAAGGGTGGGCGCGTGTGACCGTTATGCCAACCAGGCCGGTGTGTTGGTGCGTTTGGACGCGGTGGTCTGGCTGAACCGTGCCATTGACCAGACCCAAGACGCCCATGCGCTGCTGCCTCGCGCAGATGTCGACACCCTGCCACAGCCCTTGCCGGTGGTCGATCCCGAGGAGCGCGGGGTGTTTGTCACGGGCATTGGCGCATCCACCACCTACCCGGATTACAAGCCCGCCCCGTTCATCGTGGCCTCGCGCGTGAAAGGGGTGGACATGGTGACCGTGGTCACCGAAGGCATCTTCAGTTATTGCAGCCTCAAAGTGAAAATTGACACCGACCGCTATTTGGGCGATGAACGCGCTGCGGTGTTGTACGGAGGCGAAGAAGTGGGCCATGTGACCACCGCCGAATACGGTTCGCAAATGCTCAGCCTGGGTGGCGTGCATCACCTCACCGGCGGCAGCAAAAAACAAGGCCGCATGGCGTTGGAATTGATGCATTTGCTCGGCAACCACCAAGCGGTGGAAGTGCAGATTGAAAACGGTGCGCGCTTGCGTTTGCAATCGGGTCAACCGCCTGTGGTCGATGGCGTCACCGAACAACGCATGCGTGTCGGTTGCGGTTCGGCGGCGATCGGCATGTTTGCGCGCCAATGGCTGGGTGTCTGCGACGAGGTGGTGGTGGTCGATGACCATATCACCGGCGTGTTGACCGAGCACCAAGCGGGCCGTTGTTTGCACATGAAAGCCAGTGGCATTCGAATACTCGGACGCAAGTCCACGCCCGGGCGTTACTTTCAGGTGGCGCAACCGGGTACCGGGTGGGGCGGCACCAGCATCACCGACCCGTTGTCGATCCTGGGCGAATGGGACCCGCAAGAAGCCTGGCCCGGTTTGCGATTGCTGATGACCTCCACCACGGGTGAACACGCGGCCTGGTTTGTGTTGGACCAGCAACTTCAACCACAACCCGCGCCCATGCCTGACGAGGTGCGACGCGTGGTCGACCGCATTGGCGAAAACTGCGAGCCTTCGTTGGTGTCGGTGTTGTTTTTGGGTGGGGCTGGTGGCAGCTTGCGCTCGGGCGTCACCGATAACCCGATTCGTTTGACGCGGGCCGTCAAACAAGCTTTGGTGAATGTCAGTTGCGGCGGTGCGCCCGCCTATGTGTGGCCGGGCGGTGGCATCACCATCATGGTCGATGTGGCACGCATGCCCGCGCAAAGTTTTGGCACGGTGCCGACACCGGCCATCGTCGCGCCCATCGAATTCAGCATTCGCTTGAGCGACTACCAGTCGCTGGGTGGTCACATGGGGTTTGTGCGAAACATGGATGACAGCCTGAAGCATGGTGCATGGCACAACGATGGCGCGCCCACGCAAATGCGCTGGAGCGCACCACCGGCAGGTGCCACGCCTTGGCCCTTACACACTCCACCGATGCTGGGCTGATGGACATGCAAGCACAACGCCGTTGTTTGTCAGATGGCCGCTGGCATTTTC
>JBJTXF010000216.1:0-5659 GCA_046082145.1 Limnohabitans sp.
CCAATGGTTGAGTTTGGGGATCATCACTATTTTTGGGGGTGCCACATTGATAACCCACAACGACACCTTCATCAAATGGAAGCCCACCATTTTGTTTTGGTTGATGGGTGGTATTTTGATGAGCGGTCAGTGGCTCATGAAAAAAAACTTCATCAAAGCGTTGATGTCCACGCAACTGCGATTACCTGATGACGTGTGGGACAAATTGCTGTGGAGTTGGGCGTTATTCTTTCTGGCGAAAGGTGGCTTGAACCTATGGGTTGCCTATTTTTTTGATACCGATACTTGGGTCAATTACAAATTGTTTGGCAGCATGGGACTCATGCTGGTGTTCGTGCTGGGACAAGGCATTTATTTGAGCCGCCACATTCAACCAGACAACGACCCAACAGCCACGGAGTCCGACCCCAAGACAGCGGATAAGCCATGAACATCAACTCAGACCAATTGATGACCAAGTTGCACGCCGATTTGGACACGTTTTATTTGTCAGTTGAAGACGAAAGTGATCAACATGCCGGTCACGCCGGATCGGATGGATCTGGTCAAGGCACCCATTTTCGGGTTCGCATCGGTAGTTTGGCGTTCACAGGTTTGTCACGTGTGGAGCGCCATAGGCTTGTGTATGATGCGCTAAAACCATTTATTGACCAAGGTCTTCATGCTTTGGCGATTGAAATTGTCGAGCCCCCACTCTAACTTTGGCTGGTTTTACTTTGATTAAGACCCCCAATTTTTTTTTGAAAGTCATCCATGCATTTTTCTTTTTTCAAACCAGCCATTCTGGCCGCATCACTTTTATGCAGCATTTCTGCACAAGCGCAAAACATTGCCATTGTCAACGGCAAGGCTGTCCCCAAGTCTCGTGTGCAAGCTTTGGCCGCCCAGCTTGAGCGTTCTGGCCGCGCTGTCACACCAGAAATGGAACAACAACTGCGCGAAGAAGTGATCATCCGTGAAGTGTTTTTGCAAGAAGCACAAAACAAAGGCATGGATGTCACAGACGATTTCAAGACCCAAATGGAGTTGGCCCGTCAAAGCATTTTGATCCGCGAATTGTTCGCAGATTTTCAAAAAAATAACCCTGTCACTGACGCTGAAGTGAAAGCCGAGTACGACAAATTCGCCTCCATGAACGGTGGCAAAGAATACAAATCCCGCCATATCCTGGTGGAAAAAGAAGACCAAGCCAAAGCCATCATTGCCAGCTTGAAAAAAGGCGGTAAGTTTGAAGAGATTGCCAAAAAACAGTCCAAAGACCCGGGTTCTGGTGCCAAGGGTGGCGATTTAGATTGGGCCAATGCCTCCAGTTTTGTCAAAGAGTTTTCAGATGCAATGGTGTCATTGAAAAAAGGAGAATCTACCCAAGTCCCGGTGAAAAGCCAGTTTGGTTTCCATGTCATTCGGCTCGATGACATCAGAGATGCACAGCTCCCCAAAATGGAAGAAGTCAAGCCACAAATACTGCAACAACTGCAATCGAACAAGTTGGCAGAATTTCAACAATCCCTTCGCGAAAAAGCCAAAATCGAATAACTGGTCAACTGAACAAAAAGCCCTCTGAAGAGGGCTTTTTTATGACCTTCTTATTTGTCTGATTTTTCAGACGCAATGACATGCCCCAAGGCAAAGGTCTTTCTCTGCAATATTTCAGATGTACGGATTTTTTCAAACTCATTGAGCAGACTACTGGCGTCTGTGTGATTTTGGGTCAGTAATTTAATCACCCTGACCAGATGTTTTTGTAGAGAGACGTTTTTCGACATGGCTTTTTGCAAAACCTTGTTGGCTTGACTTTGGTCAGTGTGTTTGTCGTGCGGTTGATCAATCAATACCACTGCGGTTTCATTGTGCAATTGGGTCAACTCGGTCAAGTCTGATTGAAGCTGTGTCAATTCCAGATAGCTTTGGTAGAGCAAATCCGTGAGTTCACGGTCTCTTGTGATATTTAAATTGATGCTCATAAAAAGGGCTTCCTTCGCGTATTCAATCGGCACTAAAGCCAAACACTTGATAACAGGTTCAGTCTACCCAACGTCGGGCATTGCGCCAAATCCTCATCCACGGACTGAAATCGGTGGATTTTTGAAAGCTGCTGCTGGCCGTCCAGCTGAACTGCAATTGCCTGTATACCCGCTCGGGGTGCGGCATCATGGCGGTGAATCGCCCATCGGCCGTGGTGACTGCGGTCAAACCGCCTGCGCTGCCATTGGGGTTGAATGGATATGCATCCGTGGCATGACCGTGGTGGTCGACAAAACGCATGGCGCCCAACACCTTCTGGGGGTCTCCTCGGTCTGTGAAGTTTGCATACCCTTCACCGTGCGCCACTGCAATGGGTAAACGGCAGCCCGCCATGCCTTGGAAAAATAAGCTTGGGGATGCCATCACTTCCACTTGCGACAACCGGGCTTCGAAACGACCGCTCAGGTTGTCGGTAAAACGGGGCCATGCCTCAGCGCCGGGAATCAGCACAGCCAATTCGGCAAACATTTGACAGCCATTACAAATGCCCAAGGCAAATGTGTTTTCTCGCTCGAAAAAATGCAGGAACTGGTCTGACAACTGGGTGTTAAAGGTGATGCTGCGGGCCCAACCCTTGCCTGCTCCCAAAGTGTCGCCATAGCTAAAGCCACCGCAAGCCACCAGACCTTGAAAATCTTGGAGCTTGGCACGGCCTTGTTGCAAGTCCGTCATGTGCACGTCATAGGCTTCAAAACCCGCCTCGGTGAAAGCGTAAGCCATTTCCACATGAGAATTGACCCCTTGTTCGCGTAGCACAGCCACCCTTGGTTTTTGTTGGTGGATGTAGGGTGCAGCCACGTTGTCAAGTGCGCCGGGGATTAAGTGAACATGCAGCCCGGGGTCTAGCGGTAGACCGCAAGCGGCATGTTCAGCATCCGCCGAGTGGGGGTTATCGCGTTCGCGACAAATTCTCCAACTCACGCTGTCCCACACTTGATGCAGGTCGTACAAACTGGCCGCGAAAATTTCTTTCGCATCACGCCAAATACTCAAAGCATTGATGCCCTTGTCGATGGCAGAGGATAAGGGGCGGGTTTTTCCCACCACATGGCTACAAGCGGACAAGCCGTGCTGACGCAACACTTGCATAACCGCATCGCGCAAGTGGGTGCGTACCTGAATCACAGCGCCCAGTTCTTCGTTGAACAAAGCGTGTAGAGATTTTTCTTCGCGTCGGGCGTTGATTTGTTGTGACCAGTTTTTGCTATCACCATGGTCGGCTCTGCTGTCAGAAATGCCGTCTCCTTCGGTGACCAATAAGTCAATATTGAGCGCAACGCCCACATGGCCCGCGAATGCCATTTCAGCCACACAGGCTAACAAGCCACCATCGCTGCGGTCGTGGTAGGCCATCACCCATTGTTTGGCGCGCAATTCTTGGATGGCGTTGACCATGTGAACCAAGTCTTGGTGGTCGTCCAGATCGGGCACCAAACCGCCTGCTTGATCCAAAACCTGCGCCAGTATGCTGCCGCCCATGCGTTGCTTGCCACGCCCCAAGTCGATCAAGATCAGGCTGGTGTGCGGTTCGCTGGCATTGAGCTGAGGGGTGAAATTGCCTCGCACATCATCCAAGGCGGCAAACGCAGTGACGATCAAACTCACCGGTGAAGTGACTTGCTGGGACTGACCATTGGCTTGCCAACGGGTGCGCATAGACAAGCTGTCTTTCCCCACGGGAATGGAAATTCCCAGAGCAGGACACAACTCCAAGGCGACAGCTTTGACCGTGTCATACAGAGCGGCATCCTCACCAGCTTCACCGCAGGCTGCCATCCAGTTGGCAGACAACTTGACCTTGTCCAATTCGATGGGTGCTGCCAACAAATTGGTGATGGCTTCAGCCACTGCCATTCGACCTGAAGCGGGGGCATTGATGGCGGCCAACGGCGTGCGCTCACCCAGCGACATGGCTTCGCCAGCCACACCTTTGAAATCGGCCAAAGTGATAGCGCAATCCGCCACCGGCACTTGCCATGGCCCGACCATTTGGTCACGGTGGCTCAAGCCACCGACCGTGCGATCGCCGATGGTGATTAAAAACCGTTTGCTCGCAACCGTGGGATGTGAAAGTACTTTGAGCACCGCGTCTTGCAAGCTGATCTGTTCGGTGTTCACTGGCACAGTGTCGACCACTAAACGTTGGACATCCCGAACCATTTTGGGAGGTTTACCAAGCAACACTTCTAGAGGCATGTCCACCGCACGCTCGTCATCGGTGTGTTGCACTGCGAGGTGACGGTCATCTGTGGTCACGCCTATCACGGCAAATGGACAGCGTTCGCGTTCGCAGAAAAAAGCAAACTGCGACAAGGATGCGGGCGCAATGGCCAACACATAGCGCTCTTGGCTTTCATTGCTCCAAATTTCTTTAGGCGATAAACCGCTTTCTTCCAAAGGCACTTGGCGCAAATCGAAATGGGCACCGCGACCCGCGTCGTTGACCAACTCGGGAAATGCGTTGGACAAGCCGCCTGCGCCCACGTCATGGATGGCCAATAAGGGGGAATCAGCACCTAAGGCATTGCAATGGTTGATCACCTCTTGCGCGCGACGTTGAATTTCAGGATTGCCTCTCTGAACTGAATCGAAATCTAACGAGATGTCGTTGGTACCGCTGGTCAACGAACTGGCCGCGCCGCCTCCCATGCCAATGCGCATGCCAGGGCCACCCAGTTGAATCAACAAGGTACCCGGCTCGAATATCTTTTTGTGTGTCAGTTCGTCACGCACCACACCTAAGCCACCCGCGAGCATGATCGGTTTGTGATAACCCCTTTGCACAGCGTTGATACGTTGTTCGTATTCGCGGAAATAGCCAAGCAAGTTGGGTCTGCCAAATTCATTGTTGAAGGCGGCGCCACCCAAAGGACCTTGGGTCATGATTTGCAATGCAGACACCATATGGGGCGCGTGGCCGATATCGCTGTCCCACAGCTTGGACACACTGAAGCCGGTCAATCCGGCCTTGGGTTTGGCGCCGCGTCCGGTGGCGCCCTCATCACGAATTTCACCACCCGCGCCGGTGGCTGCTCCGGGATACGGAGAGATGGCCGTGGGGTGGTTATGGGTTTCCACCTTCATCAATATGTGCTGCACGCCAGTGGTTTTGTCATAGCGCGGCATGTAGCCTTGCAACGCTGCGGTGAAGCGCTCGACGGTGTGCCCGTGCATGATGGCAGCGTTGTCTGCATAGGCCACGACGGTGTGCTGCGGATGGGTTTGGTGGGTATGGCGAATCATGCCGAACAAACTATGAATTTGCGTCTGACCATCAATGATGAATTCGGCGTTGAAAATTTTGTGACGACAGTGTTCGCTGTTGGCTTGCGCGAACATCATCAATTCGGCGTCAGTGGGATTGCGTTGGAGTTGTTGGAAGGCTTTCAACAAATAGTCAATTTCGTCATCTGCCAGCGCCAGGCCGTTTTCAGTGTTGGCGACTTCCAAGGCAGATCGACCTTGTTCAAGCAACGGTATGCGAACCATGTCAGCCGCTGTTTCCTTTTGAAACAATGACAAGGCGGCGGTTATGTTTGGCCAAACCGATTCAGTCATTCGGTCGTGCAGGCCGTGTGCAATACGCGCTTTTTGATCTGCGCTCAATATACAGCCCCTTGAAAGCGTCATTTGG
>JBJTXF010000217.1:0-3395 GCA_046082145.1 Limnohabitans sp.
CAACGGGCTGCGGCGCGTGCCATTTTTGCGGAAGGCGAGCCGGGCTTTGGCATCAGCGCATGCCGCTACATGGCCAGCCGTGACATTGCGTTGACCATGGGCGACACCTCTGCCAACGATGCCCAACCAGGTAACGAGGAAATGGGCTATGCCGTGCCTTGTCACTCAGAACTGCAAACCCGACTTGGCATCTGGAATTTGGAGAACGTTGACACAGAAACCTTGGTCAAAGCGGGTGTGAAAGAAGGCGCATTCATTTGGGCACCCTTGAAGATCATTGGTGCCACCGGCTCACCCGGCAACCCCATGGTCTTGTACTGATTGGAACCGGTTTAACGACCGCGCACACTGAAACACCTCCCCACCCAGGGAGGTGTTTTTTTTACCTTTTTTCCAGCAAGAACAGGTACTCAGGGGCGCAGTCGGGAGCGCAAATCACCACCCAACCTTTTTCGTCGCTGGAAAACCCAAACCAAGCTTGTTGTTCATCCTTGATGTCGTTGACCGTGTCCATGCGTATCAAGCGCTTGGGCGCTTGCTGGTCAGGAAAGGTGCGGATTTTTTTGAAAATCGTGTCATAGGCTTGCTGGGCTTGCTCGGCATCAATCTCGGTGGCTGACAAGCGGCGAAAAAAACGCACACCGGGCTCAGGCTTACGGGTGCGTGGTGAAAACGCTGAGATAAACGGCGCATCAAAATAGCTGTTTGGGTAGCGCCAAATCCAATCATCACCACTGCTGATAAATTGGTTGCAATCGATTTTTGCAACGAACTCCAAAATGCTCGGAAAAGTGAAATTGAACACCTTTCGGCAATCTACTTGAGCCTCTTTGGGGTCAGGGTTGGGGCCGGTATGTGTCCAAGCTGTACTGCTGAATGCCAGCAAGCCAACCATGAGCAGATCACGTTTGAAATTCATTGCTTGCTCCCATCACTTATCCCCTGTCGGGAGTGTATTCACATGACCGCTCCGAGTTGCCAGGGGACAAACTCATTTTGGCCGTAGCCGTGCAACTCGCTCTTGCTGGCTTGGCCCGAGGCGCACGACAGCATGCGCTCAAAGATCACCTGTCCCATGGCTTGCACGCTGGTGCCGCTGTCCACAATCTCTCCGCAATTGATGTCGATGTCGTCGGACTGTCTTTGCCACAGGGCGGTATTGGTTGACAGTTTCAGTGAAGGCGAGGGCGCACAACCGTAGGCCGAGCCGCGACCAGTGGTGAAGCAAATCAGGTTGGCACCGCCGGCCACTTGTCCGGTGGCGCTGACCGGGTCGTAGCCAGGTGTATCCATGTAAACAAAACCGTGCGCGTCGACTCTCTGCGCATATTCGTAGACCGCTTGCAAATTGGTGGTGCCGCCTTTGGCCACTGCGCCCAGCGACTTTTCAAGAATAGTGGTGAGACCTCCGGCCTTGTTGCCCGGCGACGGGTTGTTGTTCATTTCGCCCGAATGCATGGCGGTGTAATGTTCCCACCAGCGTATGCGTTGAATCAGTTTTTCGCCGACCTCACGGCTCACCGCACGGCGGGTTAGCAAATGCTCGGCGCCGTATATCTCCGGGGTTTCGCTCAAGATGGCGGTGCCACCGTGCGCGACCAACAAGTCCACCGCCGCGCCCAGCGCCGGGTTGGCGCTGATGCCCGAATAGCCGTCAGAACCACCGCACTGCAAGCCCACGGTCAGGTGCGCCGCGCTGCAGGGCTTGCGTTGTGAGCGGTTGACCTCCGGCAACATGGCTTGCACCATGGCTATACCTTTGGCAACGGTTTTGGCGGTGCCCCCGCTGTCTTGGATGTTGAAGGTTTGCAGGGTTTTGCCCTCTGTCAAACCACTGTGCGACAACCATGAAGCCAATTGGTTGGCTTCGCAGCCCAGACCGACCGCTAGCACCGCACCAAAATTGGGATGCGTGGCATAACCGGCCATGGTGCGCTCCAGCACTTGCATGCCCAACCCCTCGGTGTCCATGCCGCAACCACTGCCGTGGGTAAGTGCGACCACGCCATCCACGTTGGGATAGTCAGCCAAAGCGCTGGGATGGATAGTGCGAGAAAAATGGTCGGCAATCGCTCGAGCGACCGTGGCAGAACAGTTGACGCTGGACAGTATGCCTATGTAGTTGCGCGTTGCGAACCGACCATTTGCACGCACATGGCCCATGAACTCGGCATGCAGCAGGGGTGCTTGAGGTTTGACATCGGCGCAAAACGCGTAGTCGCGTGCAAAGTCGCCCTTGTTGTCACCGAGGTTGAGGTTGTGCACATGCACGTGTTCGCCCGGCGAAATGGCTTGGCTGGCAAAGCCGATGATTTGGTTGTAGCGACGCACTGGTTCGCCTGCGTTGATGGCTCGGGTAGCGATTTTGTGGCCCGGCGGAATCAAGCCACGCACCGCGATGTTTTCAACGGATGCACCGCTCATGAGTTGTTGGCGGGCAATGACGACGTCGTCGTTGGGATGCAGTCGGATATGGTGGTTCATGAAAGATTTCTCGGCTATGTCAGGCAGTTGCCATCAAACGGGGCAACCAAAGAGAAATGGCGGGTACGTAGGTGATCAATAACAAGCTACCCAGCAACGGAATCAACCATGGAAGTATGGCCATGGTGGTTCTTTCCACGCTGAGATGGGCCACGCGTGCCAGCACAAACAGCACCATGCCCATCGGCGGGTGTAACAAACCAATCATCAGGTTGAGCACCATGACCAAACCAAAATGCACTGGGTCTATGCCCAATTGCAAACAAATGGGCAGCAAGATGGGAACCAATATGGTGATGGCTGCGGTGGGCTCCAAAAAGCAGCCGACAAACAGCATCAGCAAGTTGGCCAGCAACAAAAACTGCCAGGGCTGATCGGTCACGCCCAGCACCCATTGGCTGATAGCGGCGGTGACGCCAGTGGCGGTCAACATCCAGCCAAAGATGCTGGCGGCAGCTACGATGAACAACACGGTCGCTGTGGTTTCTACCGTATCGAGACAAATTTTCACAAACAGTTTGAAGTTGAGCGTGCGATACCATAGCAACCCCAGCACGAGTGCCCACACGCAAGCCGCGATAGCACCTTCTGTTGGCGTGAACACGCCTGTGGTCATGCCGCCAATCAACAGCACAGGTGTCATGATCGGCAGAACCGCTTGGAATCGAAACCATTTGTCGGCTGCAAACAAAAGCACCAGACCCGCCATCACGGTGATTTGCGCCGGTGCATTCCATTGCGTGACCAGCCACCAAATCACCAAGGGCCAACCGATGACCACCAAAGTTTCCATCAAGGCTTTGGCAAGTTTGCCCCAGTCCAGCAATACATCACCACCCCAACCATGTTTGTGTGCAAAATAGGCCACGGTCAGCATCATCAAGACAGCCATGATTCCGCCTGGCAAGATA
>JBJTXF010000218.1:0-6878 GCA_046082145.1 Limnohabitans sp.
CCAGCGGTTGCAGCGTCACCTCGGTGGCGTACTGCACGTTGGTGGCCAGCCCCATGAAGCTGCCTGCTTTGGCGCGTGTGGCGCAGTACTCTGGCAAATACCGCCCGGCTTGTCGCATCAGCCAAACTGGGGTGTGGTCTGTGGCCTGGCGCAAGCAGGCTTTGAGGAAGCTGTCGTTGAGTAGTGGGGTCGTCATTCAGCTATTGTGACAGGGCAAATTGACACTTTGTGTAGGGTGTATTCCCCATTTGTCTGTGTTCAAAGGCTTGAAGACACGCTTGCCAATTGAAGTCACGCTCTGGCCGACTTGTCCGTTGGGGTTGTCATTCTTACGGTTCTGAGGAGACACGCTTTGGCCGAACCATCCGTTAGGGTTGGCATTCCTGCGGTTAGAAGACACGCTTTGGCCGAACCATCCGGTGCGATTTTTTTCTGCGCTTTCGCTCGAAAAAAAACGCCCCCTCCGATTCGGCCTAAAGTGATGTATTTGGTTGAGGCTGTGTTTCCATCACCGCAGAAATGCTGTCGGAGAAATACATCGAGTGGACAAACGACATGGCGGTCGGGCCGACGCGAACGTTGCCGTAGGCGGTGAGCGGCGACCGAGCCGACATGGCGTGAACACATCAATTAATAGGTATCTGACCCCATTTGTTTTTAATCGGAACCCGACCCCAATTAACTTTATCAGCGGGGAATGGCTTCCAATGCCCGAATCACCAAGTCTGGCGATAACAACTCAGACAACACCTGCGGGGGTTGACCGGGTGCCTGCAACACATACACCGGCACACCGCTGCGGCCTAACTCGTTCAAGGCTTGGCTGATGACCGGGTCTTGGCGCGTCCAATCCGCTCGCAACAACAACACCTGGCGATCCGCAAAGGCTTTGAGCACCCGGGGATCGCGCAAGGTGGTTTGCTTGTTCACTTGGCAAGTCACGCACCAGGCGGCGGTGAAGTCGATGAACACCGCTTGCTTGTCTTGCATGGCTTGGTTGACGCGTTCAGGTGACCAGGCTTGCCAACCCTCGGAGACCGAGGTGTTGGCTGTTGCTGAAGAGTTACTTTGCAACACAGGTTGCGCCAGCCCAAGCAAACCGCACAAACACGCTATGAAAACCGCTCGTACCCATTGACCGGCTGGTTTAGACACTGCCAACGACCAGACCAAGCCTCCTGCCAAAACCAAGCCGGCAAGCAAAAGCGCAGCCGCTTCTTCACCGGCTTGCTTGGAAAATACCCACAACAGCCAGACCACGGTCAGCAACATCGGAAAAGCCAAAGATTGGCGCAAGACCTGCATCCAAGCGCCGGGTTTAGGTAGCCAGTGGGCGGTGGCGGGTATCCACGCACTCAGTGTGAAGGGCAAAGCCAAACCCATACCCAGACTCAAAAAAATCAACAAACCTTGCCAAGCTGGCAAGGTGAAAGCCACCCCTACCGATGCGCCCATGAACGGTGCGGTGCAAGGCGCTGCTACCACCACCGCCAGCACACCGGATAAAAACGCATCCATTAAGGGGTGACGCACCATCTGGGCAGCCAAACCACTCACCCAAGCGCCTCGCCATTCCAGCAAGCCCCACAAATTCAGTGCAATCAACGTGAACAACAGCGCGAGACCTGCGACCAATCCGGGCGATTGCAGCTGAAAGCCCCAGCCCAATTGCGCGCCCGCAGCCCGCAAGCCCATCACCAACAGCGCCAGTGCCAGCATGCTGCTGAGTACGCCCAAGGCATAAGCGCTACCCATCCCTTTGCGCTGAAACGGCGTCAACGTGGATTGGGTCAGCGACAACACTTTGATGGCCAGTACAGGCAAAACGCAGGGCATGAGATTGAGCAATAAACCGCCGATCAAAGCACCCACCAAAGCGCTGATCAAGCCAGGCCAAGCGTCGGCTGCGGCAGTTGGCGCGGTTGTCACTGCGGATTGCGTTGCAGCGATCTTGGGTTTGGGCCATTCGCCTTGGATTTGCAGCGTGACTTGCCAAGAGCGCGCCGGGGTATTGCTGTCATCCACCAGCAGCAAATCCAAAGCTGTGGGCTCAGTGCTGCGCATGTTGTGCAGGGCCGCGCGCACTCGCCATTCGCCGTTGTGCCATTCACCGCCACCCGACATGCCCAATCCGCTGGCCAACACTTCCGGTTCGTGGGCATAAGCTTTCACGGGCTTGCCTTGCAGTTCAGCGGGCAAACCTTGGATGCGCAGCGACAACGCGTCGGCATCGAAGGACATCGGCTGTTTAGCTGGCGATATGCGTACCGGTTGCATCGCGAAAAGCTGTTCGAACGCTTCGCCGTGCTCAGCCAAACTCGAAGCCACAGGAAGTTTCAAAACAAATTGGCCAGACTGCGGAATGCATTCTTCTTTGCACACCAACCAGTCGGCTTGCAGACGAATTTCAACTTCACGCCCTGTCAACCCACTGCCGACTGTGACAGGAGCCGCCAGCAGCACGCGGCCCTCGTAGCCGTGGTTGACCATGTTGCCCACGGGAATCATGTGTGGCGTTGGCCATACCGTGTCACCCACGGTCAGACCCTTGGGAAGTTGCCATTGCAATTGGGTAGCCAATCCGCTGTCGCCCGGGTTGCGCCAATAGGTATGCCAACCGGGTTGGTGTTGCAGTTGCAAGCCCAGCCACAGGGGTTGACCGGCTTGAACGCCTTGCGGCGCATACGCTTGTAATTCCGCACGCACTTGAGCGGTTTGAACAACTGTTTGAGGAACCGTTTGTGACTGGGCAATGGACGGGATCCACAGCAATCCAGCCAAGCAGCAAGTGCTCTTCAAGAATAATAGGAATGAACGCATGAGAACCATGTTAACCAAGCGCTTAAGATGGCGCGCATGAAGGTTTTTCCGCGTCACTGGGCTGATTGCGTCAGCACCGACTTTGCCGAGCTGAACCCGTCACACACGTTGGCGGTGTTGCCTTTGGGTGCGACAGAGCAACACGGTCCGCATTTGCCTTTGTCTGTCGACACCGATTTGGTCAACGCCATGCTGCAAGCCGCTTTGCCGCATTTGCAACCTTCCGATCCGGTGTTGTTGTTGCCGACGCAATCGGTCGGTTTGAGCAGCGAGCACATGGCTTATGACGGCACCCTCAGCCACGCACCGTCGCAGCTGATCGCACAATGGTGCGATATCGCCGAAGGCGTGGCGCGAACCGGTATCAAAAAACTGCTGTTGTTCAACGCCCACGGCGGCAATGCTGGCTTGATGGATGTGGTGGCGCGCGAGCTGCGTGGCCACGCCGGCATGACGGTGTTTTCCAGTCACTGGTACCAATTGCCGTTGGGGCCGGCATGGGATGTGTTCGGGGCGCATGAACACCGCTTTGGGGTACATGGTGGCGATATCGAAACCTCGCTGATGCTGGCGATTGCGCCACACAAAGTCCGCATGGAGCAAGCCCAAAATTTCTCATCCACGGCGCAAGCGCGTGCTCAGCATTACCAATTGTTGGGCGACGGCAAAAGCACCAAATTGGGTTGGCACATGCAGGACTACAACCCGCATGGTGCAGCGGGAAACGCGAGTGCTGCCACGGCGGAAAAAGGCCGTGCCTTGCTAGAGGCGGTCGGTGTGCAGCTCGCCAGACTCATGCAAGAGCTGGTTCAGTTTGAGCCGCTGATTTAAGCCATTTCAAGTGAAGGTCACCCAATCGCTGTAGGGTTGGGTGTCGAGGTGGTTGATGGTGTTGAAACTCACCAACGTGGTCCGTTTGGGGTTGTAGACACATTCGCTGACGGCGGTGTTGCGAATACGCATGTTCATCTCGATCATGCTTTCAGGCGGAGTGGCGAGCAAACCACCTATTGCCGTTGAAATGGGGCCTCCGCTGGAGACCACCAACACATTGCCCTCGTATTGGCTGCGCACATACGCCAGGGCATCGCTGATGCCTTGGACAAACGCTTTGAAAGTCGGCATGCCTGTTGGTTGAGTGCGCCCATGCATCCACGCTTGCAGGCCTTTGCGCAGCAGTCCGAAATGGTGTTTGTACAACTCTGGCGTGGTGGGTTTGGCCAATGGCGACGGGTGGATGCAGTGGATCACCGCTTCGCTGTCGTATTCATTCAACTCTGGCCACACCATCGGTTGCAGGTGCTTGTCTTGCAGGCCTTGTTGAATGCCCTCCCAAGTTTGTCGGTGACGTTTGAGGCTACCCGTCAGCACCGCTTCAAACACCATGCCCCGCTCTCGCCAATACTCGCCCAGTCGAATGCTCTGTTGTTGTCCCAGTGCCGACAGTTGGTCGTAATCATCCGCACCAAACGAGGCCTGGCCGTGGCGCACTAAAAATACATGTCCCATGGGGTGTTATTGTGTCCTTGAAAGCTGTCTTTGGGGGGTCGCCACGGTGACCGTGCCTGTTGTGAAACGGATGGCGTGTATTACATAGTCACCCGTTGCCCCAGCGTTTCCCAGCGCTCCAAGGCGGCCAACAATTCATCGTCAATCTGAGCCACCCGAGCCGCTTTGGCGCTGGCCCCTGTCGGGTCAGTGACATACAAAGACCCGTCTGCCAATTGTTCATTCAACTGTGCTTGTTCGGCTTCCAGTAGGTCTATCAAGCCAGGCAAGGCAACATATTCACGTTGTTCTTTGAAGCTGAGCTTTTTGGTTGATGCCGTTGTTTTGGGTGTCACAGCCGCCAGACGGTTTTTGTCATGGGTCACAGATGGGGCGGGCGTGGTTTTTGATGCTTCCGCCCATGCTTTTGCACGTTGGGATTGCAACAACCAGTCTTGTACGCCGCCCTCGTACTCGCGCCAGTGGGCATCCCCTTCGTAGGCAATGGTGCTGGTGACCACATTGTCTAAAAAAGAACGGTCATGGCTCACCAGAAACACCGTGCCTTCATAGTTTTGCAGCAGTTCTTCCAGCAGTTCCAGCGTGTCGATATCAAGGTCGTTGGTGGGTTCATCCAGCACCAAAACATTGGCGGGGCGGGCAAACAAGCGGGCGAGCAACAAGCGGTTGCGTTCGCCGCCTGACAAACTGCGCACCGGAGAATTGGCCCGCGCGGGTGAAAACAAAAAATCGCCGAGGTAGCTCTTAACGTGCTGGCGCTGGGAGCCAATGTCTATCCATTCGCTCCCCGGGCTGATGAAATCCTCCAAGGTCGCGTTCAAGTCCAGGGCATTGCGCATTTGGTCGAAATACGCCACTTGCAAATTCGCACCCTGGCGAACTTTTCCTTTATCGGCTTTCAACTCACCCAAGATCAATTTGAGCAAGGTGGTTTTGCCTGATCCATTGGGTCCAATCAACCCGATTTTGTCGCCTCGAAGCAGCGTGGCACTGAAGTTGTTGACAACGGTTTTGTTGTCATATGCAAACGCTACGTGATCGAGTTCAGCCACAATTTTCCCGCTCGGCAGACCAGCATCGACACTGGCTTTGACCTGACCCATGGTGTTGCGTCTGGCTTGTCGGGCCAAGCGCAATTTTTCCAACCTTGCAATCCGCGCCACCGAACGGGTCCGGCGCGCTTCAACGCCGCGGCGTATCCAAACCTCTTCTTGTGCCAGCAATTTATCGGCTTTGGCTTGTGTTACCGCCTCAGCAGCCAATGCGGCTTCTTTGGTCATTTGGTACTGGGCAAAATTGCCTTGATAAGAAAACAATTGGCCACGATCTAGCTCAACAATGCGAGTGGAAACCCTGTCCAAAAATGCCCGGTCGTGGGTGATCACGACCATGCTGCCTTTGAATTCAATCAACAAATCTTCAAGCCACCGGATACTGTCGAGATCCAGATGATTGGTGGGTTCATCGAGCAACAAAATATCCGGCAGGGTCACCAAGGCTTGACCCAACGCAACGCGTTTGCGCATACCTCCCGACAAGCTGGAAATGCGTGCTTGTCCTTCCAGATGCAAACGGTGCATGGTTTCAATCACGCGTTGTTCCCAGTTCCATCCGTCTTGCAATTCAATGATGTTTTGAAGCGTGTCTAAATCACCTACCCCTGATACATATTGCTCGATGGTGTCTTTCAAACCAGCCAACCCCTCGCTGACCGCCTCAAAAATAGTTCTGTCTGCTTGCAGGTGAGGTTCTTGGGCCACGTAAGCGATATTCAAATTTTGTTGAAACTGGATCACGCCATCGTCGAGTTGCTCTTGGCCAGCAAGAATCTTCAAAAGGGAAGATTTGCCAGTGCCATTGCGGCCAATCAATCCGATGCGCTCGTTTGCTTCAATGGCAAGTGAGGTGCGATCAAGAAGGGGAACGTCGCCAAACGCCAGTTGCGCGGCGTGCAGAGTGATGAATGCCATTTGCGCATTATCAAACCTGTAGTCTGCGCCCTCTTTTTAAAAAATCGCAAATAAAAAGTCAATAATGGCGCTACTTTAGCGTTGCCATGCCTTCTTTTGTGAAAATAAATCAAGAAAAACGTAGACTGGCTCAAAAAGTGCGCTATAGTATTTGGCTCTGCTATTGATCAGTAGCCATTTTCTTGGCGGCAAACTCAGGTCAAGGGCAGGGAAAACCCTAGGTATTGACAGGAATTTAAAAAACGTGTCAAAATCGAAGGCTTCGCTGATCGCAGTGGAGACAGGTGAGCAATCATCGAGTTCATTAACAAATTACAGCCGATAAGCGTGGGCGTTTTAAGGCGATTGCCAAGGTTCTAGTAACCGAGTCGCAAGACTTAAAACGCTCATGAAGATAGAAGTGAAGTTCACTTCAATTCCGTTTTAATGAGTTGTCTCAAAAGAGACAAAAAACTATCAAGATCGAACTATAGAGTTTGATCCTGGCTCAGATTGAACGCTGGCGGAATGCTTTACACATGCAAGTCGAACGGCAGCACGGGGGCAACCCTGGTGGCGAGTGGCGAACGGGTGAGTAAT
>JBJTXF010000219.1:0-4806 GCA_046082145.1 Limnohabitans sp.
AGACGCTGCATCAAATCCAGCACTTGCTTTTGAATGGACACATCCAGCGCGCTGGTGGGTTCGTCCAACACCAACATGCGCGGCTGCACGATCAAGGCCCGCGCGATCGCCAAACGTTGACGCTGTCCACCCGAAAATTCATGGGGATAACGGGCCAGCAGGCCGGGAAACTGCGCTTCGTCCATGCCTACTTCTTGCAGCGCCGCCAACACCTTGACTTGGCGGTTCAGGGCATGGAGATCGGGCGCATGCACCAGCAAACCTTCGCCCACGACTTCTTCCACGGTCATGCGCGGCGACAACGAGGAGAACGGGTCTTGAAACACCACCTGCGCGGCCCGGCGCAAGGGTAAATCTGCCGTTGCGTTGTTCTGCCATGATTGACCTTCGATGTGCAACTCCCCTTGAAACGGCAACAAGCCCAGTGCGGCCAACGCCAAGGATGATTTGCCAGAGCCGGACTCACCGATGATGCCAAGCGTTTGACCGGTGCGGATTTGAAAATCTGCCCCATGCAAGGCGACAAATTCTGCGTGTCCGAACCACCCGCGCCAGCCAGGCCGGGGGACTGGATAGACCACGCGAAGGCCCTTGGCCTGCAAACACACCGGCGCATCGTCGACCGGCTCAAACACATTTCGCTCAGGCTGGCTGTCCACCAATCGACGGGTGTAAGGATGTTGCGGGTTGCTCAACACCATATTGACATCGCCTTGCTCGACCAAATAACCGTTTTCCATGACCAGGACACGGTGCACGAAACGCCTGGCCATATTCAAGTCATGGGTGATCAGCAAAATCGCCATGCCATGTTTTTGTTGCAAGCAGTCCAACAAATCCAAAATTTGTCCACGCAAAGAAACATCTAAGGCCGTGGTGGGTTCATCAGCCAACAAAAGTTTAGGCTCGCCTGCCAACGCCATGGCAATCATGGCCCGCTGGCGTTGCCCGCCTGAGAGTTGATGCGGGTAGTTGTGGATTCGGCGGGCAGGCTCTGGAATACCCGTGTCGGTGAGCAACTCAATGGCGCGTTGCCATGCCTGCGCACGCGTCAGTCCTTTTTTCAACTGCAACACTTCGCTGATTTGGTCGCCGATCGTGAACAACGGGTTCAAAGCGGTCATGGGCTCTTGAAAAATCATGGCGATGTCACCACCGCGCACACTCAGCCACTCGGGTTCACTGAACTTATGCAACTCTTGGTCTTCAAAGCGAATGTCGCCGCGTACCCAAGCGCCCCGCGCCAGACCCAGCAAACTCAGTGCAGTCACGGTTTTGCCAGAACCAGATTCACCGACCAAGGCAAGCTTTTCTCCGGCTTGTATGTCGAACGACACACCGTGCACGACTTCCCGCCCCTGGAACGACATGTGCAGGTTGTGGACTTTGAGTAACGGGTTCATGCGGCGGACTCCTGGCGCAATTTGCGCGGGTCTAACGCATCGCGAAGTGCGTCCCCCATGAAAGTCAACAACAACAAGGTGACCACCAACACGCCGAACGTGGAAATGGATATCCACCAAGCGTCGATATTGGTTTTACCTTGCGACAGCAATTCACCCAAGCTGGGGGTGCCGGGCGGCACACCCAGTCCTAAAAAATCCAAACTGGTCAACGCGAGAATGGCAGCGCTCATGCGAAATGGCAAGAACGTAACCACCGGTGTCATGCTGTTGGGCAACACGTGTCGCCAAATGATGGCCCGATTGGACAAACCCAGCGCGCGCGCAGCACGCACATAGTCGAGTTGACGGTTACGCAAAAATTCTGCGCGCACATAGTCCGACAAACCCATCCAGCCAAATAAGCTGAGCAATACCAACAACAAGGTCACGCTGGGCTCAAACACGGCAGAAAAAATAATCAATAAATACAGCTCTGGCATGGCGCCCCAAATTTCAATAAAGCGTTGCATGGCCAAATCGGTTTTACCTACAAAAAAACCTTGTATGGCCCCTGTGAACACGCCCAGCAAAGTGCCTGTGACGGTCAGTGCCAACGCGAACAGCACAGAAACGCGAAAGCCATATAACAAGCGAGCCAACAAATCACGTCCCCGATCGTCTGTGCCTAACCAGTTGTCCGCTGAAGGCGGCGCGGGGTTGGGTTCTTTGGCAAAGTAATTGAGTGTGCTGTGGTGATAGGGATTGATGGGATAAATGGCCCAGTTGCCAGGCTGTTTGAATTGCTGTCTGATAAAAGGATCGAAATAGTCCGTAGGGGTTTCAAAGTCTCCACCGAAAACCGTTTCGGGTGGATTTTTCAGAATCGGAAAATACAACTTGCCCTGGTAACTGGCGACCAACGGCTTGTCGTTGCTGACCAGTTCCGCCGCCATGCTGACCACCACCAACACCACAAACAACACCAAACTGAAGAACCCCAAGCGGTTTCGCTTGAAACGTTGCCAAGCCAGTTGTGAAGGTGAGAGAGAAACAGTCGCCATGGGGTTCAATCAAATTTCACGCGTGGATCCACCCACACATAGCAAAGGTCGCTGATTAACTTGGTGACCAAGCCAATCAAGGTGAACAAATAAAGCGTTCCCAGCACCACCGGGTAGTCACGCCGCATCACGCTTTCATAACTCAACAAGCCCAAACCATCCAGCGAAAACAAGGTTTCTATCAGCAAAGAACCCGTGAAGAATGCGCCGATGAATGCGGCAGGAAAACCGGTGACCAAAGGAATGAGCGCATTGCGCATCACATGCTTCCACAGCACGTTGCGCTCGGACAAACCTTTGGCCCTGGCCGTCAGTACGTATTGCTTGCCGATCTCTTCTAAAAATGCATTTTTGGTGAGCATGGTGGTTACCGCGAATGCACCAAGCACGCTGGCTGTGACAGGCATGGCGATGTGCCACAAATAGTCCACCACCTTTGCACCCCAGCTCAATGTTTCCCAATTGCTAGAGGTCAATCCACGCAATGGAAACCACTGCAACTGCCCGCCAAAAACCACCAACAAAGCCACCCCCAACACAAACCCGGGTATGGCGTAACCCACCAACACCACCAAGCTGGTTAAGGTGTCAAACCGGGTACCTGCCCGAACCGCTTTGGCGATACCCAACGGGACAGATACCAAGTAACTCAGAAAGAAAGTCCACAAGCCCAAACTGATGGAGACCGGCAATTTTTCTTTGACAAGCTGCCAAACATCCTTGGGATAGAAAAAGCTTTTGCCCAAATCAAAACGAGCAAATTGACCCAGCATTTGGGTGAAACGCTCCAGAGGTGGTTTGTCAAAGCCATACAACTGCTTGATTTCAGCAATCCGCTCGGCATCCACACCTTGCCTACCTCGGTAACCCGCACCACTCACAGCAGCACCTTCACCCCCGGAATCGCGGCCTTGCAACTGAGCCACCATTTGCTCGACAGGACCACCGGGCACAAATTGAATCACCACAAATGTCAGCAACAAAATGCCAAACAGCGTGGGAATCATGAGCAGCAGGCGCTTAAGTATGTAACTGAACATGTTATTTGTCTCCCACCAAATTGGCGGTGCTGGCCCACCAGGTAGAAGTGACCCAGAATTCTGGTTGATAGAAGCGAGGCGTGACCTCAGGTTGCTCGAACCTTCCAGACCGCCAAGACACACGGTGCACACTTCCATACCAATGCGGTACAGCGTAATGTCCATGGCGCAATATTCGATCAAGGGCCTTGAGTGCAGCCACCAATTGCGGCCGGGTTTGGGCAGCCACCACCTTGTCTAACAAAGCATCCACTGCGGGGTCTTTCACACCTATCACGTTGCTCGAGCCTTCGGTATCTGCGGCTTTGGAACCAAAGCGTTCAAGCAATTCGGTGCCCGGCGCTTCACTGCCACCGATTCGATTGCTGATGATTTCGAAGTCAAACACATCCATGCGCTTTTGCAGCACGGCGAAATCGATCACTTTGTAATTGACCTTGAAACCGAGTTTTTCCAAGTTCTTGGCATAAGGCGTCACCACACGGCCCATGGAGCCCGAGTTGTCCAAAAACTCCAGCGTGAATGCCTCGCCTTTGGCGTTGCGCAAAGCGCCATCTTTGTATGTCCAACCCGCTTGCTCAAGCAAATCTCGGGCTTGTCGCAAGTGGTCTCTGAGGGTGTGACCAGAGGTTGGATCCAGGCTGGTTTGTGGCGGCAGAGGAACAGGTTCGGTGAACATGTCTTCGGACAGTTTGCCTCGCAAAGGCTCTAACAAGGCCAACTCATCGGGCTCAGGCAAGCCTTTGGCTTCAAAGTCGCTGCCCACAAAATAACCACGCACTCTTGTGTATGCCATGTAGAACAATTGTCGATTCATCCATTCGTAATCCATGGCCAATGTGATGGCCTGGCGCACACGTTTGTCTTGAAATTTGGGCAGCCGGGTGTTGAACATGAACCCTTGGAAATCGCCGGCATTGCCGTGTTTGAGTTCTTTTTTGATCAAGGTTCCATTGTCAAACAATTTGCCTTTGTAGCCGCGCGCCCATTCGCGGGCCACGAAGGCCTGGATGTAATCAAATTCACCCGCTTTGAATCCTTCAAACTGGGCGGTGGTGTCTTTGTACATTTTGTAAGTGATGCGGTCGAAATTGAACATGCCTTTTCGAACGCCCAAATCCTTGGCCCAATACTGGGGGTCGCGAACATATTCAATATCCTTACCAAAATCAACTTTACCAATTTTGTAAGGCCCAGAGCCTATGGGCATATCTGTCACGACTTGGTCAAGCGGTTTATCCGCGCCCCATTTGTGACTGAAGACCGGCATGCCGCCCACGATCAATGGAAGTTCAGCGTTGGCGCGCTTGAAGTCGAATC
>JBJTXF010000220.1:0-4399 GCA_046082145.1 Limnohabitans sp.
GTTGGTTTTGTGTCAAGCGATTTCTCAAGATTCGCTGATGTTTCTCAGAAAAATTTTTCTGCTTCTGTAACTTATATTTTTTTCATGAAAAAAGAATACCAAAGGACTTATCAAAGACGTTTCTTTCACAATGATTGACAAGTCCGGCACCCAATAGACCCTACTTATTTCATGAATAAGTATCAGGTAATCAAATCGCGCAAAATAAATCTCAAAGTGAGCGCTATGGCAGGGCTTGCAAACTTACCCGCGACTTGATTGCAAAGGACTTCCATGTTGTTCAACTTTTCTCTGACAGTTGCTACTCATAACCACGTTTTTTTGACGCGCAACTTGTTTTTTATGCTCGTGATATTGAACGGCCTTCTGATGTCTACCCACACCTTAGCGCAGACAGACGGTGTACTGGGTAAGCTCAAACGAAATGAAACACTCAGTTGCAATCCTTTGGAGCCGAACTTTTGTTTGAACATGCATGTTTCATGCGCAGGCAAAACCAACTACGAGGCTTTTGCTTTTGGCTTGCAAGCCAATGAAAAAAAAGGCAGTATCACTGCGGTCAAAGATTTCGATCAGTTCAGCGATTTATATGCATCGGCCAATGTGCAATGGAGTACCGACAACGGCTACCTCATCTTGACACCCGTCAAAGGCAAAGGCTACATCAAGTTGTTTGACAATGGAAAATACGTGTTCAGGTATTACCCGATTAACCAAGAAGGCATCATGTCGCTGGGCATGTGCAAATAATTTGACGCTTCTTTTGCTTGACAAGGTTGCTCATGGAATGGTCTAAATTGAGAAGCGTTTGCGTGGCTGTTTTCGGCCTATATGTTTTTTCTTTTTGCTACGCCCAGACCGAGCCCGATATCGAGGGCATACAAAAGCCTTTGTGGGAAGCAGGCTTGGCAGTTTTTGCTCTGACCGGTCCTGCCTACCCTGGTGCGGAGGACGATGTGGGTCGTACATTGGCGCTGCCTTGGTTCATTTACCGTGGTCCGGTTTGGCGGGCTGCAGGTGGAACTATTGGCGCTCGGGTCGCCAAAAACGAATTCGCAGAATTCGACATCGGCTTGGGTGGTGCACTGCGTGCCTCTAGCGAAGATGTGAACGTGAGAGAAGGCATGCCCGACCTTGGCTTTTTGCTGGAGTTTGGTCCCCGTGCCAAGCTGATCCTCGCACGTCCAAGCCAAGACTCTGCGGTGCGTTTGGAGTTACCACTGCGTGGTGTGTTTGAGTTCAACAGCGGTGTGTATTACCGAGGACTGGCTTTCGAACCCAAACTCACTTACGACAACCGCAACCTAGGCCGAGGCTGGGGGTTTTCAGGCAGCGTGGGTCTGATTTATGGCGATCAAACATTCAACCAATACCTGTATGGCGTGCCATCACCCTACGCCACTTCATCTAGAAGTGCATACACGGCCAAAGCTGGATTGATCACACCGCGGGCTCAATTGACTTTGTCTCACAAGCTCAATGAAGATGTTCGGATGTTTGCATTCACCCGCACAGATTTCGCTGGTAAAGGTGTCAACAGCAGCAGCCCGTTACATCTGCAAGACCAAGGAACCTCTGTGGGTGCCGGTTTGATTTGGACCCTGGGACGGTCCAGTCAAATGGTCAGCGATTGAACACAATAGGCCATGTCAAAATGCAGCGACTTGATGCCAGTTTTGCGGAACATCGCTTGCGGCTGGTGGTTTGATGGATGAGTGGTTTAAAGGTATCAACTGTATTTGGCAAATGACTTTTTACGTTTGTTAATGGCGATGCCAATTAGGGCGCCGACCTTTCCATCTTGTACAAATTGCTCTATGCACGCTCGGATTGTTTCACTAAAGGTATTGTTTGGGTTGAGGCTTCCACCGATTTCATTGACAAATAGTACTGGTTTGATCAACATATAAACTCAACCACACAAAACCTTGACATTCAACACAATGAAAACTACTCTCCATCCTATTTGTATCAGCCCTTTTTCAATTTCACAATTCAGCAAACGCTGCAACAGTTAAATGCATGTTCATGAACTAAACGCAACTTTCGATTCAAGGTGAATGGTTGAAGTCCGAGGCGGACTTTATGAAACTGATGGAAATGTTTGGTGACGGATTGCAATTGCCTTTGAAAAATTCTGTGCTCGGAAAACTGGATACCAAACAACCCTTTCTAGCGGGAGAAGTTTCAAGGGGAAAAGTGTTTCTCATGGGTACTGAGTCTGGTGTCGAAGGTAAGTTGATCAACGTTAAGAGTGGAGTGGTCACCGTATACGACGGCATGTGCACTGTTTCTTTCGGATAGATTGCAGCATCACTGCGTCATACCTGATCCGACCCTAATTGGCCTGCTTACAGCTTGGAAAATTTGCCTGCGAAGATGACCTGCGAGACACCTCAGGCCCCCATCAACCCTTGGGGTGAAGTAGAGCATCGCGCCTTTGAGGTTGACAACTATTTCTGTGTCACATTCCGATGGATTCACTCAAC
The DNA here is from genome assembly GCA_046082145.1 of Limnohabitans sp. Taxonomy (GTDB): domain Bacteria; phylum Pseudomonadota; class Gammaproteobacteria; order Burkholderiales; family Burkholderiaceae_C; genus Limnohabitans. The sequence goes on from JBJTXF010000220.1 coordinate 2,490, forward strand.
CACCCAATCATTTGGTATTGAAGGTTGCGCTCCGTGCTGGTAGCCTTTGTAAATTGAGAGTCATTTTATGAACATCAGTAAAAAAAATATTTTGATCATCTCAGCGTCTTTGCTGGGCATTTTGGCTTTGTGGCTAGGCCTGAGTTTTTATTCAACCCAAAAGATCGCCAGCGAATTGCAGTTACTGATCACTCAACCAGCGCCTAATTCTTCTTTCAGATTCAAGAGCCTTCAGCACCAAACCGGTTTTTTATCCTCTAAGGGTGATGTGTTGGTCACCTTCATGGATAAACATGAGGCAGCAAGCACCCTAAACGAAAATGCACCATGGATGCAAATTCAGTATGAGATCTCACATTGGATACTGCCTACATCATTGGCACGATTTGATTGGCGGCTACAGCCTCAACCCCAGGACAAATCAAAATTTGATGACATCTTTCCTAAAGATTTTGCGCTGACTAGTAAAGGTGCAATAGGTCTAGGAGGAAATGTGAGCAGTTCTTTTCTTCTTCCAGCTTTTGAGATAGCAAAATCAGGTGTGTTGTTGAATGTGTCGTCCACCCAAGGCTTTTTCAAGCGTTCTGAAAAGACTTTTCAGTTTGAATTAACCAATGAAAAACTCAGTTATCGTGAGGCAGATGAAAAGTTACAGGTAGATTCATTGAATGTAAATATCGACATAACCAATTTACAAAAAGGGCTGGGTTCAAGCAGCTTATCAACGCAGAAAATCAGCACCACATCAGCCGTCTTTGAGGATTTGAAAATTGCAGCTCAGTCAATGACATCTCAAAATAAATTGGATGTCCGTCTTACGCAGTCCATACAGAAAGCAAGCTTTTCAAATCAAACATTGCGTCATTTGAATGCTGAGTGGCTGGTTGGAGGCTTGCATGAGGAAAGTTCAGATAAATTGATCCAACTTATGGATGCAACAAAAGGATTTAAAAGCATGACTCCTGAGGAAGATCAGTCGATTCGTCAAGCTATCAAAGTTTTATTTTTGAATGGTTGGAAATTAGGTTTGGCCAAACTCAATGCTGAATCTGAAAGTGGAGGTGTGCAGGGACAGTTGATGCTCGAACTCGAAGCAGGTACAGATGGCCAACTTAATTTCGAAAAAAACCTCAAGCTCAATGGTGAGTTCAAAATCAATGGTCAATTGCTCACGCCTAATCAACAAGATAGCCTCGTTAAGTCAGGAATAGCTGTCAAAACGCCTGAAGGTTTACAAGCCACAGTAAATTTGGATCAAGGCAAGTTAAAGCTCAATGGGTCAGACAGCGGATATGCAGGCATTCAAGCGGAGCTTAGAAAAGAGCAAGCTATTTTTGAAGCTTTCGTGAGTGGTTCTTCTCAGTAAGGCCGTGGAAAAACTTGGCATTACCGAGTACATCGACACCACCTTCGCTGACATTCACATTGTTACGGCCTGGGGCGAGACATCCTTCTTCTACAACCCCCATCGAAAACTCCCACGGGGTATCTACTTTGCAACGATCAAGGAGAAGAATGGCCCAAACGACCGAGCGTCTAAGCTGGATCGGTCCGATGTCTTTCGCTTAAATGTCGGAATCTCCAAATTAACGTATCGATCTCTATTTGGACAGCAACCATCCCGACCTCAAGCAGGTGGGGTCATTGATACGGGGCACGATTTCGCGTCGCTTGATCGATTGTTTCCTCATCCAGTCTATGGCTGGATGTCATGGGTTTCTGTGCTCAACCCGAGTGCCACCACGTTCGAGGACATCAAGCCCTTATTAGTCTGCCCTGAACAATTCATAAGCCCATGAATTAATTGAAGATATGGTGTAAATCCAGTCGGCAAATTTGCAAGTTATGGCGTTAATGGATGTAGATTTCTTGCAAATTTAGACGAGGTATTTGATGGGCCCCAAGTCACC
>JBJTXF010000221.1:0-3805 GCA_046082145.1 Limnohabitans sp.
ACGGTGACATCCCAACTGGCTTGTGCAACGATTGCAGAGGATGTCATTGCGATAACGATGAAATTCTTGATGAATGTTCTCATGGATAACTCCTTGAATAGAATTCGTTTGAAACAGGATTTTGTTTCTGTAAATGTAATGTAGGGGTATCTACCGAATAAATCTATTCAATTATTAGATTTTTTTGATTTTTTTAGAAAAAAGCTATTCAAAACCTGTTTTCTGAATGGCTGTCACCGTCAAGCAGGAAACATTTCTCGCAATTTCAATTTGTAGAACTTGCCAGTGGATGTGCGAGGGATTTGCGAAAGCAATTCATAGCGATCGGGCAATTGCCATTTGGCAAACCCCATTTGTTGCAGATGGTTGGCCAGTGCCTGGGCGTCAAATGAGGCGCCAGGCTTTAACACCACACAAGCTAGTGGCCGCTCACTCCATTTGATATCGGGAATGGCAATCACGGCGGCTTCAGCAATGGATGCATGTGCCATCAATGCATTTTCCAGGTCGACCGAACTGATCCATTCACCGCCAGATTTGATCAAGTCTTTGGTGCGATCGGTGATGCGAACAAATCCAGCTGCGTCGACACTGGCGACATCGCCTGTGCGAAGCCAGCCATCGTCAGTGAACTTATCTGCTTGGATTGGCACTTGGTGATAACTGCCGGTGATGAACGGCCCCTTGACTTGAATCTCGCCCACTTGTTGACCATCCCAGGCTGCGTTGTTGCCGTTGTCATCGCGAATACGCAAGTCAACCAAAGGAACTGGCATACCAGCCATGGCGGCGCGTTTGTACTTTTCTTCCTCGGATGCGTTGGCGAATTCTGCTTTGGTGTAGGACACCGTGCACAGTGGAGAAGTTTCGGTCATTCCCCAGCCTTGCATGATCCAGATACCGTGCTTATCAAAGGCTTTGATCAATGCTTGCGGGACAGCCGCACCGCCCACCAGACTGCGCATGCCTAGTGGCAATTTCCAGCGGTTGGGTTGCGAGTGCAAAGCAGCTTCATAGGTTTGAATCAAGCCCATCCAAATGGTGGGCACACCCAGTGCCAAGGTCGGTGGTGCGTATTGCATGCAGTCGAGCAAATCTTCCGGGTGCAGATGCGGCCCGGGAAACACCAGTTTGGCGCCCATCATCATGGCGCCATAAGGAATGCCCCAGCTGTTGGCATGAAACATGGGGGTCACGGGAAACACCACATCGGTACTTTTCAGTGACCAAAAATCGCCTAGGCAACCGACCAAAGTGTGAAGAACAGTGGAACGGTGTGAATACACCACGCCTTTGGGTTTACCGGTGGTTCCCGAGGTGTAGCACATGGACACCGGGTCGTCTTCATGGTGTTTAGCGTATTGAAAATGTGTGGCGTCTGCTTGCGCAAGCAAGATTTCATAGTCCAACTCAGGACCGTCATACGGTTGCCCGGTGAACGGCACCACGATGATTTTTTCGAAATGGCAATGGTCTTTGAATTGGTGCAGCAACGGCAGCAACACATCGTCAACCACCAAAAAACGGTCTTGGGCGTCGTTGGCTATCCATGCGATTTCATCGGCGGATAAACGCAAATTCAAGGTGTGCATCACGCCACCGGCTGCAGGTATGCCGAAATAACATTCCAAATGCACATGGTGGTTCCAGCACAAGGTCGCTACTCGGTCCCCTTTTTGGAGTCCCAACTGCGTCAATGCTTGTGCCAATTGGCGGGTACGTTGGTATATGTCCCCGAAAGTGTGGTGTGTGTAACTTTTATCAGGTCGCCTAGAAATGACTTCTTGTGTGGCAAACAATAAACCAGCGCGTTCTAAAAAATGGTTCAGTGATAAGTGCACCGGCATCATGGTACTGACAATGGATGATGCATTCATGGTTCCGCCTTGGTACCTGCTTGTTTAATCAGTTCGCTCAGTCGAGCGGCGTCTTTTTTCATACGCGCTTCAAATGAAGCTGAACTGCCACCAACGACTTCCGCACCGGCGTTATGAATTTTTTGCACGAACTCCGAATCTTTCAAAATTTTGTCGATCTCTTTATTTAACAGGCTGATGACGTTTGGAGGTGTTTTTGCGGGTGCCATGATGACAAACCAAGCAGTGAGTTCAAAATCAGGCAAACCTAAGGCTTCTGCTACCGTGGGGACATCAGGTAAAAGGTTGGAACGTTTTGCACCCGTCACAGCCAAAGCTTTGAGTTTTCCCGCTTTCAGTTGAGGCAAGGCCATGGGCAGGTTCATGAAACCGACTTGTAATTCACCGCGCAATAAATCCATGGTGGCTTGCGAATTACCTTTGTAGGGGAAATGCACCATTTGCGCGCCGGTCTTGAGTCCCAGCATCTCTGCCGACAAATGTCCAGAGCTACCTGCACCCGGAGAGCCGTAATTCAATTGTCCCGGTTTAGATTTGGCCAATTGCACCAACTCCTTCAAAGACTGCACTCCCAAAGAAGGATGAACTGTGATCACATTGTTGACCTCGGCCAAACCTATGACAGGGACAAGATCGGTCATGGGGTTGTAGGGCAATTGTGAATACAAAGCCAAGTTGGTCACCAACGGCAGGCCATTGATCAGCAAGGTGTAACCGTCTGGCGTAGATTTGGCGACAAAGTTGTTACCAATGTTGGTGCCCGCGCCGGGCATTTGCTCAACCACCACACTTTGACCCAAGGCACCTGAAAGACGCGGTGCGAGTGCGCGGGCAATCACATCAGACGTGCCAGTGGTCGCAGGAATCACCAGCTTGATGGGTTTATTGGGAAATGTTTGTGCTCCCACAAACACCGATGTGTAAGCCATGGTGACGCAAGACAACCAAAGGAGCAATCGTTGGAGTGACATGTCAATTCCTTGTTTCAATGGTGCTCTAGCAAACTGCCAAAGCCGCTTCGTTTATCTTGAATATCGCAGGCGCGAAGTGCATGCCAATAGGTGGCGGTATTGATGGCAATCACGGGTTTGCCTAAAAAGAGTTCTGCAGCTGCAGCCAATCGAATCATTGATAAATTGGTGCCGACCTGAACAATCGCATCCACATCATCGTCGTCGATGTCTTTGATGGCTTGTCTGCACATGGCGTCTGTGGTGTGAGCGATCTGTACCGGGCTGGGTCGCTTCAAGCACACATCGCGCACCACCGTGAATCCACAGTCCTGGTAAAACCTTTTGACCTGTTGATTCGCCACTTCGAAATACGGTGACATGAATGCAATGCGTCTGGCTTTTAGTGTGTTAAGTGCAGCTTCGGTCGCAAAGGATCCACAAGACACTCCTACCCCAGCTCGTTCAGTCATCATCTGCAAATATTTTTCTGCGCCGCTTCTGCCATTCCAAAAAGTGGCGGCTGACATACCCATGACCAAATAGTCCATTTCACAGGTGCGCAAGATATCCACCGCGTCCAAGGTGGCTAAATTGATGTTATCGACCAGACGCAAGAAACTGGCGTCATCAGTCACCGGGTCATTGGGTATGGCAATACGACTGTAGTGGTTGGTCACACCAGCAGGTCGCAAATCGTCAAAGTCGGGTTGGACCACTGTGTTGGTCGATGGCCCCAGCGTCCCAAATTTTTTCCGATAAGCCAGATGGTCAGTCATGTGCATGGCCTTTTTCTGCTGACAACAATGATGCGATCAAAATATCGCGAGCCATCACATCTGCGTATTTTTGTTGCATGTCAAACATATTCGCTTCATGCGGTTCAATGGCTCTGTCACCCACACAGTCGCTAACGACAATGGTGCGAAAGTTGTGTTGCATGGCATCTACCACGGTGGCGCGTACACAACCGCTGGT